>NZ_JANPML010000016.1:0-20896 GCF_031422795.1 Sandarakinorhabdus sp. | reverse complement strand
CGAACGCCACGCCTGCAACGCCGGCAGCGGCGGCGGCGGCCAGATCGCTGGGTTGATCGCCCACCAGCAGGCTGTGTTCTCGATTTACGGGCCAGTGCGCCATCAGATCATTCAGCATCCCCGGCGCGGGCTTGCGCCACGGATGATCACCCGCATAGGCCGGATTTGTGGCATCAGCATGAAACGGGCAATAGCGCCAATCATCGATGGACGCGCCTGCCCGTCGCAGTTGCGCTGCCATCCACTGGTGCAGGGCCTGCACATCCGCCTCGCCATAATGGCCCTTGGCCACGCCAGCCTGATTGGTGACGACAAACACATAGATGCCCAGCTGGTTGGCCAGCCGCACCGCATCGGCGGCGCCGTCCATCCAGCGCAGCCGATCGGGTGAACCGACATAATGATCATCGTGGTTGAGCACGCCATCGCGATCGAGGAACAGCGCCGGGCGGGTGCGCTGCTGCGGTATGGCGGACTGCGCTTCGGCATAGCTGGCGGGCACGCCGATATCGATGAAATAGCCGGTGCGGGCCACGGAGCGCAGCCGGCCCTGCTGCACCAGTTGTGGCAAGAGATCGGTTTCGATGGAGAATTTTTCCGGGAAGCCCAGCAGATCCGCTTTGTCCAGCACATAGGCGCCGCCGTTGATCAGCACCTCGCCCCCCGCCACGATCTTCGCTTCGCCGCGCGGCACGATGCGGGTCACGCGGCCATCGCTGGCAATTTCCAGTGTTTCATAACGGTCTGCCGCCGGAACCGGTCGCGCCGCCAGCGCCGGGCCATGCGTGGCGGCCTGCAGCAGATCCAGCCAATGGAAATCGAACCAGGTATCGCCATTCAGCAACAGGAAGCGATCGGCCAGCAGATCGCCGGCAAAGCGCACACCGCCACCGGTGCCCATCGGCTCGGGCTCCACCGAAACTGTCACGCTGGTCCCCGCCGGCAGCCGCGTGCGCAGGCCGGCAGCATATTGTTCCACCACGTCAGCCGCATGGCCGGCAAGCAGCACGATTTCGGTGAAACTACGCCGCAACGCCTCTCCCACCAGCACGTCCACGAATGGTTTTCCAGCCACATCCAGCAGCGGCTTGGGCATGGCGCGGGTGAGGGCGCCCAGCCGCGTGCCCAGCCCGCCCAAGAGGATCACGCACTGGCGGATATCGGTCGCTGTCATCACGGCCCCGGTCATGGCACTGTCCAGGCTTCGGCGCCATCAAAGGTCAGCTTCACAGCGCTGGCCTGGCCGCCATTGGCATTCAGGGCGCGGATCAGGCCCAGCCGCCGTTCCGGATCGGCCAGCAGCATGATGAAGCCGCCGCCGCCAGCGCCGGAAACCTTGCCCGCCCACGCGCCCGACGCCATCGCGATATCGAGCAGCCCATCAACGGTGCTGGTGCTGATGGCGGCCGCTGTCTGCTTTTTGGACAGCCAGGATTGGCGCAGAATTTCGGCCATGCCCTTGATATCGCCGGAAAGGATACAAGCCTTCATGGCGTGGGCATGATCCTTGATGCGATGCATGGCGGCAAGCTTGGCAGAATCCAGCTGGTCGATGCCTTCCACCTGCTGACGGATGATGTCGGCCGATTGCCGCGATTGGCCGGAAAAACAGATCACCAGCGCGGATTCGAACTCGTTCAGCACGTCGCGGCGCAGGCGCAACGGGTTGACGATCACGCCGGTCCCGCCGGCCAGGAATTCGATGAAATTGAAGCCGCCAAAGGCTGCCGCATATTGATCCTGCATGCCGCCGGCCATGCCCAGTTGCCGCCGTTCGATATCAAAGGCCAGCCGGGCGATGTCGTAGGGGCCCAGCGGCAGCTGCATGGCATGGGCAAAGGCTTCGATCAAAGCAACGGTGAGTGCCGACGACGCGCCCAGGCCCGATCCGGCCGGCACGTCGATGGTGGTGGTGATCGTCATCGGCAGCGCCTGGGCGTCGTTATAGGTCACCATCATGTAGCGATAGACGGCACGGTGCAGCACCAAACCTTCGTGGATATCAAAATCCAGCCCGAGCGGCAGCCGCTCCTCCGTTTCCAGATCATCGGCCTTGAAAATGATGTCGCCGCCGGTTTCCAGCGTGAGGTGGGCATAGGCATAACGGTCGATGGTGGCATTCAGCACCACGCCGCCGTGTACATCACTGTAGGAGGCCAGATCGGTGCCACCACCGCCCAGCCCCAGCCGCAGCGGCGCCCGCGATCGCACATTGGTGGCAAGAAATCGCATCACGTCATCCTCACTGCACAGATCCGGCGTCAGTCGGGGGCAAGGCCGGCTTCCAATACGCTCAGCATCGCCTTCGTGGAATAATGCTGATCGATGAAATCAAGGCTGGCACGCGCTCGCTGGCGGGCAGCTTCGTGATCGGTTGCCGCAATCACTGCGGCTGCAAGCGTGTCTGCCGTATCGGCGATGAACAGCATCTGATCGGCGCCATCGATCCCTTGCGCGCCAACTTCGGTGGTCACCACCGGCACGCCTCGGGCCATCGCCTCGATCACCTTGCCTTTCACCCCGGCGCCATAACGCAGCGGCGCGATGACCATATCGGTTTCGGTATAGAGGTGCAGCAGCTCTTCGTCCGACACGAAGCCGCGCACGCTTACGCCAGTGCGCTCCAGGGCCTTCACCTCGGCGCCGGCTTTTGATCCGACAATGGTCAGTGCGAGTTCGCGTCCGGCAGCTTGCGCCTTGGGCAACACCTCACGGCAGAACCAGGTGATGGCATCAACGTTGGGCGGGTGCGCAAAGCCTCCAACGAACAGCAGGCGGATCGGCCCGGTTGCTGGCGCGCGCTGCAGCAGCGCCGCGCGGGCAACCGCCAGCTCTTCAGCCTTGAAACGATAGGCCGCGATTGCACGCACCTGCGTGCGGCCATCCAGCAGGCCGGCTATCAAAGTGGCTTCGTCCTGGCTGGGATACAGCACGAGATCGCTCAGCTTGGCGATGCCAAGCTCCTGAGTACGCATGGCGGCCACTTCTGCGTCTTCGGCCGAGCGGCCTTCCAGCGTCCGCTGCGCCATCATCCGACGGAAATGCACATCATGGCCATAATAGATGATGTGGGCCTTGCTGTGACGTCGGATAGCATCGACATAGTGCACTGCTACATGCGGCCGGCTGAGCAACACCATGTCGTACAGATCGGCTCGTTCGGCCATGAAACCATCAAAACCGTCGCGGAAGCGTACCCCGTGGATCACCTCAACGCCCAGTGCCTGCAATTTGGGCGCGTATTCCGGGTCGCGCCACAAATTATCGGGCCAGAACGTGACGGCATGGCCAGCCTCCAGCAGCACGCGCATGAATTCATACACGGTGCGTGAGCCAGCATCACGATCCCACTGCGGTACGTAGTGATCCACCACAAGAACGTGGCGTTTGGCGAACGAGCGATCGCGAGCGCGCAGCACATTCTGGGCGTTGGGATAATGGTCACGCTCCAGCACATGGCGCCAGCGGTCGAACAGGCGCTGGCTGTTGGCTGTCTGATAAGCCTTGATGCCGGACGCGACGTCGCGGCCGTGGCTGCGGCCCTCGTGGTGCATCACTTCCGATGCCGGGCTGTACAGCGTTCGGTAGCCGGCTTCGCGCAGGCGGAAGGCCAGATCGCTGTCTTCGCAATAGGCCGGCGTATAGGCCGGATCAAAGCCGGCCATGTCGCGCCAAACGCTGGCCGGCACTGCGATCGACGCGCCAGACACGTAGTCCACGTCTTTGAGATAATTATATTCCGGCGCGCGGGCATCCTGGTTGCGACCGAAATTCCACGCCGAACCGTCGCGCCAGAAGATACCGCCGGCTTCCTGCAGCGTGCCGTCCCAGTTGATCAGTTTGGAGCCAACCAGGCCAACACGATCAAATTGACCGAACGGGGTCAGCAGTCCGTCGAGCCAGCCAGGGAAGACCAAAGTATCGTTGTTGAGCAGGATGATGTGCCGACCGATTGCCTGCATCGCCGCCGCATTGCAATTGCCCAGGAAGCCCAGGTTCTGCGGCTGGCGCAGATGGCGCACGCACCCGCCAATGGCACCCACCAGCGCGGCCGTGGCATCGCTGGAGCCATCGTCGGCCACGATCACCTCGAAATCATGGACCTCTTCCAGTTCCAGCAGGCTGGCCAGGCAGATCAGCGTATCGAGCACATTGTTGTACACCGGGATGATGACGCTGGCATCAGGCGAGTGCTCAGCAGGCAAGGTCCGCAGAGCCGCGCGGTGGCGCAGGCGTTCCAGCAATGTGCGGCAATCATCCGATGCGGCAAACTCGCTCTGCCGATCCTGCCAGCGCTGCATCAGTGACAGCAGATACCAGCTGCGGTTCAGTACCGCTTCGCCATATCCGTCGAGCAGGAAGTCCCGCAACTTTTGTGCCGGCCAATAATCGTCCACCGGCTTTGGCGGCCACGCTGCCGCATCGGACGACGCAGCAGCGGCGGGTGGTGCCGGCGGTGGGGCATTCAGTAGGTGGTGCAGCACGCTGATACTGCTGGCCTGAGCGCCCAGCAGTCCAGCCCAATCGGGATCCCAGCCCCGGAACTGCGGTTCACGCCCTTCGTGCTGACCGTGGGCAATGAAATGGGTAAACGGATCAACGTCGGCAGCCGCCACGTCGGGATAGCGATCGAGATAGGCGCGCGGATCGAACAGCGGATTGGGCCAGCGCCCTTCGCGCCAGCCATGCTGCAGATAGTGATCGAGTGGGTTGATCCCGCCATCGGCGGCGACATCGGGATTTTGGGCCAGATACCAGTCCCCTGGAAACAATGGGTGCGGATTGCGCCCCTCGCGCCAGCCATGCAGCACATAATGCGCCAGCGGTGCCATGGCTTCGGCCGCCACATCGGGGTTCGCCGCCAGATAGGCGCGAGCGGCAAACAGTGGGTGCGGATCAACGTCGTGCAGCGCCGGATTGCCCAGATATGCCGCCAGCGACACCCGCGTGAGGCCCGGCCGTTGGCGCTTTACCCATTCGGCATCAAAGATCCTGGTGGGCAGCGGTGCCGGTCGACCCAGCAGCTGCTGTTGCCAGCGACGCGGTGGCGGTGGTGGCGGCGAACCGATGCGCCCAGCCACCCGTGTTACAGCGCTCGCCAGATCGGCAGCAACCTGCTGGTGGACCAGGGCAAGGCGCTCACGTCGCCGGGCGACCGCTGGCGGCGGTGCCTGAGCAGCAACAGCCTTGTGCAAGCGTTCCACTTCGTTGCGCGCGCTGGCAAGTTCGCGGCGTTCGCTGGCCAACTCGGTCCAAGCCTCACCCAACTCGGCCTGCGCAGCGCCGAGCTCGGTTTTGGTCGTGGTCAGTTCGGCCTGTGTGGCGTCGAACTCGGTTTTGGTCGCGGTCAGCTCGGCCTGAGTGGATCCGAGCGCAGCGCGAGTATCAACAAGTTCGGCCCGCGCGCTGGTCAGTTCCGCAATGGCGCTGGCCAGCTTCGCCTCCTTTTCCGACACGGCTTGGGTATTGGCCGCCAGTTCCAGCGCCAGTCGGTCAATATCGCTCTGCGCGTGCGCCAGCTCCGCACGTTTTTGCTCATGGCCTCGCTCGCTGCTGGCCAGTTGCTGCTGTACCCTGATCAATTCTGCCGCCAGCTGTTCGCGCTCGGCAGCCGTGGCGGCGCTGTCGCTGATCAATTCGAACAGCTCGGCCCGGCTGCGGGCCATGGCGTCAATGCTGATCGACAGCTCACGCTCCATCGTGGCCAAACGCTCGGCAAGTTCTGCGCTGCGGGCGTCGGCTTGCGCCGCCTTTTCCTCGGCCATTTCGCCACGCAAACGTGCGGTGAGCAGCTGTTGGTTCAGACTGAACAAACCAGCGATGATATCGATGTCGTCGGCCGCAACCTGTTCGCCACTGGCCTGGCCCAGCAGTCGCGCCAACATGCTCCGCCGATTGTCAGCCTCGCGGCCAAGGCCATCACGCTCACGTTCCATTGCCTGTGCCAGTGCACCATTGCCCTGGCGCAGGTCGGCTGCCTGTTGATTCAGCCGTTGATGTTCGGCGCGCAGATCGGCCAGCTGCGCGCGGTCGCGTGCCAGTTCGTCATGCAGCCGCATCACGTCGGCCCGCAGCAATTCGTCCTCTTCGTGCAATTGCGAGGCCCAGGCCATGATCCGTTCATGCTCTTGCCACAGATCATCATTGCGCCCGAGATAGAGGCTAGACTCAACCGGAAGGGTTTCCAGCGGCTCATCCGAACAGGCGGCAATCAGATACTCCGGCTCTGCCAGCCCGAATTCGCCGCACACAAGCTCGGGTTGGCCAGTGGCCGTCACGCTGCCGTTGAAGATGCGTGCAGCCCCCAGATTATCGTGCGGACTGTCGTCGAGTGGAAAGCCGACCGAGAGCAGCGCCATGCGTGTGCCGGTCAGTCTGACATGGCGGAAATGCCGGCCGACCAGTTGCTGAAACTCTGGCTGGTCCATTTCCGAGACATGGAAAGTGTTGGGCGATTTGAAGCGGTTGTAGACCGGTTTGTTGGGAGTGGAGACCAGCAACAACCCACCCGGCGCCAGCACGCGCCGCGCTTCGATGATCAAGGCATCATGATCAGCAACATGCTCGATCATCTCGTTGGCGACGACGACATCGAAGCTGGCGGCGGCAAAGGGCAGATCGAAACAATCGGCAATTACAAATGTCGTATTGTCGCTGCCGTGGCGCAGCTTCGCGATGCGGATGGCGGCGGCGCTGATATCCACCCCTGTAACCTGCCCGCCCTGCGCACCCAGTATGGCGGTGCCATAGCCCGTGCCACAGGCCAAATCGAGCACGCGCTTGCCAGCGACATGCTGGGCGCACAAGGCATAGCGATGCAGATGTTCATAGGCGATGCGGCCGCGCTGTTCGGCCGGATCAAAGCGTTCGAGTTCACCCGACATGGTTGCCGGCCTCCGGGCGGATCATGGGCCGGCCATCATGGCCGCGCAGCAGCCAACCCAGGCCGCGCAAGAGGCGGCGGCGATGGCGCGGATGGATGCGGTGGTGGCGCAGCGCCAACCGGGCGAGCGGCCAGCTGCGAGACCGCACGGCCTCCAGCAGCAACTCCGTGCTCTCGCGTTCGCCTATCACTCCGGGCTCCAGATCTGTCAGCCATGCCAGCAATCGTTCCGAGCCCAGTTCGGCCAGCATGTTGAACACGCCATGCTGTCCAAACTCCAGCCCGTTGGAATTATAGCGTTCATAGGAGAAGGCGCGGGCAACGTCCATGCTTGCAAAGCGTATGCCGTGGACTTCCTCCAGAAAGCCGCGGTGTGTGCGACAAATGGCAACGTCTTCGGGTTCTTCATTAGTGCAAAGCGCGATCGTTGCTTGTAACAATCGTCGTGAACGCAAGGAAAAGCCGCCGTTGCCTACCGCCGTCACGCCGTCATACTGAGGCCAAGGCGCACCAATATAGTCATATGCCAGAAATTCATCGCGCCATGCCCGGCCATCGCGCACAAAACCATCCCATTGCACCAGCAAGGCATGGCCGGTTTCAATGTGCCCAGCCAGACCGCTCAAGACAAAACGCGAATAATCGCCGCGCGAAGCAAGCCGCGGGATCGGCCGCCATTCGATGCCGCTGCCGGCCAGGCCGTCTGGTTGATGATCCGACAACAGCAGCGCCTTGCCAAAGCTGGCCTGGGCCAAGCTGTGACGCAGAGCCGCAAGCGTGGCCGCCAGAGCAACGCTGGTGACGGCCACAAGCGTTACATCACCAAGATGCGGGCGCTCCATCATGCCATCGACAACAGGCAGGCTTCTGCCGTGTGCGAGAACAACGGGCTGTGATGGGGGTCGCAATGCCCGGCCGTGCCCCAGCGCGCCTGCAACAGCGTCAGTTCGCGATTGAAGCGGTCCACCTGGTCGGGGCGGTCGTCGCGCGGGCGGGTGCGGGATTCAGCGTGGATCAGCCGGCTTTGGGCACAATAGATGTTGGAAAGGCCTGATGCCTGCAATTTCAGGCAGAAATCGACATCGTTGAAGGCCACGGCAAAGCCGGCTTCGTCGAGGCCGCCTACTGCCTCGTAATGCCGGCGCGCCACCAGCAGGCAGGCGGCCGTTACCACGGAAACCTGGCGCGTAACTGCGTGCCAGGCGGCATGATCGCTGCTGGCCGGATCGATGCCGCGCTGCACGTGGCCGGCGGCATCGCCAATGCCCACTGCGACGCCGGCATGCTGGATGCTGCCATCGGGATAAAGCAGTTGCGCCCCGACCGCTCCCACACCCGGGCACACTGCGTGGCGCATCATCACCGCCAGCCAATCGCCGTCCAGTGCCTCCACATCATTGTTGAACAGGCACAGGTATTCGCCGCTGGCGATGGCGGCGGCACAATTGTTGAGCCGGGAGAAGTTGAACGGCCCTGGATCCCGCAGCAGCCTGATGCGGCCCGCTGCTGCCTCGTCGGCCAGCAGGGCCAAAGCTTCGGCATCGCTGCTGCCATTGTCGACAACAATGATCTCCACCCGGCCGGGATAGGCCAGCCGGGCCAGGCCCAACAGGCAGGTGCGCATCAGATCGGCCCGGTCGCGGGTAGGGATGATGATCGTCACTGCTGGCCAAATTGCCGGCAGGGGTGGCAGCACCCGCAGAAAGGGCAGGCCGTCGCCCTGCGTCGCGATTTGCCAGCCGGGCCAATGCGCGGCAATCAGCGCCGGCCAATGTGGCAAAGTCGTCATTGCAGCGGCCCGGTGGGTCAGTATCAAAGGCACATGGGCCAGTTCTGCCCCATCCGTCAGCATGGCGAGGTGCAACCGGGCGAGGCCTGCCACCGTGGCCGGCAGATCGGGCAGCGCCGCAAGCGCCGCGCGTGCAGTCTCCACATGGATGGCGCTGGCCCCGCCCAGGCAGTCGCGAGCGATGTGCAGCAGCGGGTCCCATTGCGGCTTCAGCCATGGCTGGCCGCGACCGGTGGGCGTGTCCACATCTTCATCCCAATGAATGATGCGGGCATCCGGCCAGCGTGCAAACGCGGCACCCAGCGCGCTGGGCAGGGCCGCGCCGGTCTTGTCACCCGGCCACAGCGGCACCGCCCAAAGCGCGCCGTCTCCAGCCAGCTTGGCCAGCATGTCTTGCAACATCACGCCCTCGCCAGGCAATGCGGCGATGGTCACGCCAGGCAAGGCAGCCGCCCCTGCGATCCAGGCGGCTTCCCGCATCGGCGCCGTGTGGGCGAGCCATCGCCGGTAATGCGAAGGATGGCGTGCTGCCAATCGGCACAGCGCATTCCAGGCGCGTACCCGTTTGCCCCGCACCAGATTGCCGAGCGCCGATAAGGTTTCCAGCGGCGCCACTTGCACAGCCAAAACCAGCGCGGCGCGGAAGGCGCGGCCCGATGGCCAGGGCAGGGAACGGCGGACCATCAGCGCCCCAACAGGCGGCGCACGCGGCCGGTCGCGCGGCGCAGGGTGACGACGGCGCTGGCGGCTGGATCGAGTGTGGGCGCAGCGGCGGTGAGGCGCTGCACCAGCACTTCAGGCGGGCAGGGCAGGCCGGTTTCGGGATCGAGATAGCGCGGGTAAAGCAGATAGGCGGCAGCCACCACCTCGTCGAGGCTGCGCCGGGCCGTACGGCGGGCGGGCACCGGGCCACGATCGGTGGTGAGACCCCAACCGGCATAGAAGGGCACGCCGTGGACGGTGACCGGCTTGCCGCGCAGCAGCGCCTCGAACCCGGCGAGCGAGCTGTTGACATGCAGTTCGTCGGCCATGGCGATCAACGCTGCCATCGGGGCCGTGGTTTCGGTGCGATCAGCCAGGGCTGCCATGTCGCCTTCCGCAATCAGCCCCTTGCGATGGCCGGCGAGCACATCGGGATGGGGTTTGTAGATCACATAGGCATCTGGCCCCGCTTCGGCCCGTGCGCGGCGCAGCAGTTCGAGATTGGACGATAGTGCGCCGCCGCTGGTCACAGCGCGATCATCCTCAACCTGGCCGGGCACCAGCACATGGCGGCGGCTACCACCGGGCCGGGAGAGGGGTGCTGACCCGCCGCGTTCGTATTTGGACAGGCCGCCGGCAATGATGGCGGCCCGCAATTGCTGCGCGCGGGCCAGAAGATCAGGCGGAAACACGCTGTTCTGCAACAGAAGTTCCAGGCCACTGGGCTGGTTCGGATCGAAATGCACGCCCGCGCCATCAACGATGATGGAGAGCGGCGGCACGCAATCGGCACCCAGGCCGACGGAGCGGATGAAGCCGTCCTCCACCTCCAGCACAGGCCGTCCCACCAGCGCCGCCGTCTGCGCCTTGGAAAGACGCGAGCGCCAGACTGCCACAAGGTCGCCCCTCGCCAACGCCGGTACGCCACCGGAAAACGGCGTATCCTGCCCGTTCCACAGCAGCGGTGCCACGGTTGGCCGTTTCCAGTGGGCAAAACCCAGCACGGCAGCAATGTCGCGATTGTCGTCGATCGGTTTGCGCCAGAAACCGCAAAGTTCAATGGCTTGCAGAAGGTTGATGATGGCGCCGCTGAAGGGGTCGCGCCATTGCCAGCCAGTGAGATAGGCATCGACAAGCGCATGTTTGTTGACTGGTTCGCCATTGGTGAAGCGCACCGGCTTGCCAGCAGCCAGCGCCAGCAGAGCGCGCGGGTCGCCTGCTGGCAGGCAAACCTCCTCGGCTGCATCCAGCAACGGCCAGGGATCGGCATCGGCGGGCCAATTGGCGGCATCCAGCCGGGCTGGGCCGGCTAGTTGCCGCCCCCAATAGCAGCCACCCACGCGGTGCCGCGCCAGCGCCGCCAACAGCATATCCGGATCTGCGTCTAGCGCGATGCCGGGCACGGCAAAAGCCGGCGCGCGGGCGCCGGGAAAGGGCGGAATGGCCAGCAGCGGGGCCATCAGCCCAGGGCGGCGATGGCGATAAGCTGGCGGATCAGGCCGGGCAGTTGGTCCAGCGGCACCATGTTGGGGCCGTCTGAAAGCGCCGTATCGGGATCGGGGTGGGTTTCCATGAACAGGCCATCGACCCCAACCGCCACCGCGGCGCGGGCCAACGGCGCAACAAACTGGCGCTGGCCCAGCGAGCGGTCGCCGCCGCCGCCGGGCAATTGCACGCTGTGGGTGGCATCGAACACCACCGGACAACCCATCTCGCGCATGATGACCAGTCCGCGCATGTCGACCACCAGATTGTTGTAGCCAAAGCTCGATCCGCGTTCGCACAGCAGGATATTACCAGCGTCTACGCCGGCGTCGCTGGCGGCGGCGCGGGCCTTGCCAAGCACGGCGGCCATGTCGGCCGGGGCCATGAACTGCGCCTTCTTGATGTTCACCGGGCGGCCACTGGCCGCCGCTGCCGTGATCAGATCGGTCTGCCTGGCCAGGAAAGCCGGAGTTTGCAGCATATCAACCACTTCAGCGACAGGCTTAATCTGATCTGGCAAGTGAACATCGGTCAGAATCGGCAGGCCACATTCGCGGCGCACCTTTTCCAGCACGCGCAGGCCTGCTTCCAGTCCATGACCGCGAAAGCCGTTCACCGATGTGCGGTTGGCCTTGTCGAAACTGGCCTTGAAGATCACCGGAACGCCCAGTTCCTCGCTCATGGCCTTCAAGCGCGTTGCAATAGCCAGGCACATGGCTTCGCTTTCGATCACGCAGGGGCCAGCGATCAGGAACGGTGGAGCACCGGGAGCACGGGTGAAGGCAGGCAGCATCAGTGGCTTTCGGCAAGCGCCCGACGTGCCAGCTCGGCTTCGATCAGCGGCACATCGGTCGGGTTGTTGAGTTCGATCATTTCCCACGCGGGCGCGGCACATCGGGCCACGCCCACCGGCAGGCCGGCATCAAGGAAACGCAATTGTTCCAGCCCTTCCTGCAGTTCCAGCGGCGCCGGCCCGGCTGCAACATAGGCTGTCAGCGCCGCCGGGCGATAGGCATAAAGGCCAACATGCAGCAGCACGGGTTCAATGGGGGTGCTGCCCGGCGTGACATGCGGAATGACGGACTTGGAAAAATAGAGTGCGCGGCCATCGCGGGTGCAGACGGCAGTGGTGCCGCCAACACGGCCAGCAGCGGCATCGGTTTGCAAATGGGCGAGCACCGCCGGGGAAGCCGCCACCACAGCGGTTGTCATGGCCAGATCAGTGCGTGCTGCCAGCAATTCCATGACGGCTGTCACCATGCTGGCCGGCGTCAATGGCGCATCGCCTTGCAGATTGACAATGATATCCGGCACGCCCGCCAGGCCGCCGAGTGCGGCGGCGCAGCGTTCGGTGCCGTTCAGGCAGCTATCCGGTGTCATCACCACGGCCATGCCCATTGCTGTGCAGGCATCGGCGATGCGCGCATCGTCGGTGGCGATCACGCATTGTGTGTTGCCGGGAAGGGTGGCTGCGGCCGCCTGAGCCGCAGCCCAGGTGTAGTGGATGGCCGGACGCGCCACGCCATCGGGGCCGCTGAGCGGTGCCAGCGGTTTGGCCGGAAAACGCGTGGAGGCCAGCCGCGCCGGAATGATAATTGCAACGTTCATTGGCGCATCGCGTCAACGCCCCCAGGGCGGAGTTGCGGCAATATCGTAGATCTGGACGGCGCCAATCGGCCGCCGCGATTCAGTACTGGCCACCACGAACAGCACGGTGATGCGGTTGGTGCGCATCATTTCCAACGCATCGTCTACCGAGGCTGATTGCTCGATGATCTTGGGTGCCGGCGTCATCACCGAACCCACTGTTCCGGTGGCGAAATTGGTCAATTGCCGGCGCAGATCGCCGTCGGTGATCACGCCGACCAGATCGCCGTCTGCATCCACCACGCCGGTCATGCCCAGGCGTTTTTCGGTCATGGTGATCAGCACCTGCGGCATCGGCGTATCGACAGCGACCAGGGGCAGGCGATCGCCGCTGTGCATCACGTCGGCCACCATGCTGTTGCGGCGGCCAATGTCGCCACCGGGGTGCAGGGCGCGGATATCGTCTTCGGAAAGGCCACGCGCGCGCATTGCAGCCACAGCGAGTGCATCACCCAGCGCCAGCATCATCGTCGACGATGTGGTGGGCGCCATGCTGGCGGTGCAGGCTTCGGGGACTTGCGGCAGCACCAGGCCGATATCGGCGCGGCGCATCAGCAGCGAATCGCGGTTGCGGCACACGCCGATCACCCGCACCCCAACCCGCTGGGCATGGGAATAAAGCGGCTGCAATTCAACAGTATCGCCGCTGTTGGAAAAGATCAGCAGAACATCGCCGGGCATCACCATGCCGGCATCGCCATGGGCGGCTTCGGCAGCGTGAACAAAGTGCGCCGGGGTGCCGGTGGCGGCCAGAGTGGCGGCAATCTTGCGCGCGATGTGCCCGGATTTGCCCATGCCCGATACGACAATGCGTTGCTTGCAGGCCAGAATCTCCTCAACGGCGTCGGCAAATCCACCGTTGATCATCTCGCCCAGCTGGCGCAGCGCTTCTGCTTCCAGGGCAATGACTTGCTGGCCGATGGCCTGATGCAGTTCTTTGGTCATTCTCAGCATGAATATTGTCCTGATGAGTGACCCCCGTCATCTGGGTCTGTTACTGCCGCAGCCTTGCCCGGTCAATTCTTGACAGCAGCGGCATTGCCGGGAAGGCAGGCCGCCATGACTGTTACGCCCCAACCAGGCCGCATCCTTCGCCATATCCTGTTTGATCTTGATGGCACGCTGGTGGACAGCGTGCGCCTGACCTGCGCCATCATCGATGCCATGCTGGCGACTCGCGGCATCGCGTTTCGGGCTGATCCGGCCATCGCTCGCGCCATGGATGCGATCGGCGGCGAAGCGATGATCGCAGCGGTGATGGGGCCGCATTGCCGCGATCCCGGAATCGAGATCGCTGAATTCCGCGCGCGCCATGCCGTTGTGGAAACCCCGTCTGATCTGGCCTTTCCCGGCGTTGCACGATCACTGGCGGCGCTGGCGGACGCGGGGATTGGCATGGCGATCTGTTCCAACAAGCCGCAGCCCCTTTGTGAGAAAATCCTGACCGATCTTGGTCTGGCCCGGCATTTCGGGATCATTGTCGGCGCTCGCAGCGACCTGCCGCGCAAACCAGCCCCCGATGGCGCGCGACTGGCACTGGCGGCACTGGGCGCTGATCCAGCCGCGACGCTTTATGTGGGCGATTCAGCTGTGGATGTGGCCACCGCCCGCGCCGCCGGGTTGGCCGTTGCGCTGGTTGATTGGGGCTATGGCTTTGCAGATGCGCGCATAGCTGCGCCCAATGCACGGGTATTGCACAGTTTGACGCAATTGCAGGATTAGGCGCGACGTTCGCGGGCGATGTGCGTTTTGAACAAGCGGTCCCACATCATGCCGGTGATGGCGTAATTGCCTTCTTCATGCAGATGATGATGGCGCATGTGATGGGTTTTCAGCATCCGCGCCACCGGGCCCTTCATCGGCCATTGATGGCAGGCATAGTGCACAAGATCATAGGCGACATAGCCGCTGATCCAGCCCAGAAACAGCCAATTGCCGATTGACCCGGCTAGTGCCGCCATGGCAGCCCAGATCAGCGCGCCCACCGGGAGGCTGACAATCGGCGGCATCAGATTGCGCAGCGGATCATTGGGCACATCGTGGTGATTGCCATGCAGCACGAACACGAACTGTTCCATCACGGCCGACCCCGGTTCCCAATGGAACAGGAAGCGATGCAAGGCATATTCGGTCAGGGTCCACAGCACGATACCGGCAGCACAGCCCAACACAGCCGCCAAAATCGCTGCTGTTCCGGATGCCTGTCCAGTGGACCACCATGCGCGCCAGGCAATCAAAGGCAAACCCACAGACCACAAGGCTAGGAAGCCGGGAACCGGAATAACCGTCAGCTTTTCCAGCCAGCGGTTTTCAAACAGTTTGATTCGAGAATGGGAGGGCGCCATCACGGGTGGTCTGAATACAAGGTCGCGGCCACTGTCAAGGCGCAAGCGACGCAGCGACCAGTTGTTGCGACACTCTGCCAAGTGACTGTCACATTTCGGTAATTCTTTAACGCTTCATGGTTGCTGCGGCGCAACATACTACCCTCAAATCCTCGGCTTATCAGGTGATGCTCGCTGATCTATGAACCAGCCATGAGCAATCTGCCTGCTGCACCGATTTCAACGATTCCAGCGGATGAAACGTCCGAAATGGTGCAAATCCTTCGCCGCATCCTGATCACCGGCGCTTCTGGTGCCATTGGCGGCGCGCTGGCGCGGCGGCTGGCGGCACCGGGAACGCATTTACTGCTGTGGGGCCGCGATGCGGTGCGGCTGGCGGCGATCGCAGCCGAATGTCGCGCGGCGGGAGCCGTGGTGGCGCTGCGCCAGATCGACCTTGCCGATACCGCCTCCATGCTTGCCGCCATCGCGGCCGAAGATGCAGCCGCGCCGATCGATTCAGCGCTGCTGGTGGCCGGGCAGGGCGATACGGTGGCGCCGGGGCAGATTGTTGAACCGGCCGAACAAGTGGCGCGTCTGGCTGCTGTCAACTTCGCCGGCCCGGCCGCTTTGGCGGCGGCGCTGGCGACGCGCATGGTGGAGCGTGGGCAGGGCCGTATCCTGCTGGTGGGATCGGCGGCGGCCTTTCATGCCTTGCCGCACGCGGCGACATACGCTGCCAGCAAGGCCGGGCTGGCGCGGTTTGCGCAGGCGCTGCGGCTGGCGGTGGCCCGGCATGGCGTGACCATCACGCTGGTATCGCCCGGCTTCATCGATTGGGCCGGCGGTGGCCGGCCAGTGCCGCGGATCTTGTTGCTTCCACTGGATGAAGCCGCGCGCCGTATCCTGGCGGCGTTTGCTGCCGGGGCTGGCCATGCCATCATTCCGCGCCGCTTTGCGCTGCTGCGGCTGCTGGACCGGTTGTTGCCCGGCGTTGCCCGTGATGCGCTGCTGCGCCGGCTCAGGCCGTGATCGTCTCCACAAGCAGGTGGTGCAACTGCGCCGGGCTGAGATCGCGCGGCGGGCCGGCGCCCGGCTGCAGCGCGCCATCGGGACCGAAACGCAGCAGCACATAAGGCGTATCGCGATCGCCGCCGGGATCCACCAGCCCGGCAATGCTGGGCCGGTGATCGCCATAAAACAGCAGGAGCGCCGGCCGTTTCAGCGCCGCCATTCCGGCGATCAACCGGGTCAGCATGGCATCACCCTTGCACACCAGTTTCAGATAGGCGCTGGACCGTTTGCCATAACTGCCGCCGTCGTCAGCTGGCCAGGGGCCGTGATTTTCGATGGTGACAGCGTGTATCAGGCCGGGACCCGCAGCGCTGCCGGCGCGATCAAGGATCACATCGGCAATGGCGGCATCGCTCACATAACGATGCTCGCCCCTGGCTGGCATGCAAAAGGCTTCGGGGCCGACAAGTTCGGCAAAGCCGGCGGCGGGCATGATGAGATCGCGGCTGTAGAACCCCAGATCATGCGGGTGGACAAACAGGCTGCGCCAGCCAGCGCGGCCAAGCCGGGCGGGCAGAGCGTGACTGGCCTCGCCCAGGGCGGTGAGATAGGGATCATAGCGCCTGAAGCCCAGTTCATCCTCGTCACGGCCGAACAGCACGCCATATTCGGTGCGGTTGGTATAGGCGCCAAAGCCTGAAACCAGCAGCCGCCCCTGCACCCACGCAACACCGCGCGCCGCCGCCAGACCGGGCAGCGCCAGCGCCGGATCGCCGAACAGTTCGGCCGGGTCGGCAAAACTCTCACACTGTACAACCACGACCAGTTGCACCGTTGGCACCAGCAGCGCTTCGTTCTCTACAGGCGGGTCGATGCTGCGGCGCCACCGCCACCAATACAGCAGCAGGCTGCCCAACAGGCCATGGCGCGCCATGTCGGCACGGGCATCGGGCCGGACAGCAAGACCGCGCCACGGCGGCAGCGCCAGGCTGATTCGGATGACCAGCACCGCCACCAGCATTTGCGCCAGCCCGGTCAGATGCGCCGTGAGGGAGAAGACGAATTGCCAGGCCAGCAGCCCGGCGGCGGCCAGCGCGCCGGCAATCAGCGCCGCCAGTTGCCAGCTCGTCAGGGCAGAAAGATAGAATTGCGGATGACGGAACACCGCGACCACCAGCGCCAGATCCGAAAACAGCAGTTGTTCGCCCAGCATGGCGTTCTTGGCGTTGGAAACGACCGCCAGCAAGGCCACCACGCCCAGCGCCACCAATCCGGCCACCAGCGCATTGCCGAACAACAGTTGCACCAGTCCGCCGGTGGCCAGGATGATCCACAGATGCAGCCACAGCCCGGCCAGGCTGCGGCGTCCGCGTGGGCGCACCAGTGCATCAGCCACGATGGTGGCTGCCAGCAGCAGGCTGATGATGAGAAGGAAGCGACCCATTGCAACTTTTCGTGTTGGCCACAGTCAGACAGCTGTGTTTGGCAGGCTGCATAGACGTGCGCGCCGCGCCTGTCATTAAAGCTGTTCTGGTGATTTATGGCACAAGGGTGAAACAACGCGCCTGCGGCGGCGGCAATTTCATCGACACAAGGGCATTGGCGGTTCTAAAGCCGAAGCAACACACATGCTGGAGCTGCCGTTGAAGCCCGAGATTACCACAGCTGCGGGCCCTGTTTCTGGGCCGATCGTGGAGCCACAGGTGCCGGCCACAAACAGTGCCGAGCGTAGTGTGCTGTTGCTGCAAGGGTTGATGGGGCCGTTGTTTCGCCGGTTGGGCCGCGGCCTGATCCGCGCCGGTTATCATGTGCACAAGGTGAATTTCAATGGCGGTGATCGCGCCTATTGGCGGCTGCCGGGCGGCATCGATTATCGCGGCACCCAGGCGGATTGGCCCGAGGCCTTTCGTGGCCTGATCCGCCAGCACGCGGTGACCGATGTGATGCTGTTCGGCGATTGCCGCGATTATCACATGGCGGCCCGATCAATCTGCCGCGAACTGGGCTTGCGCGTCCATGTTTTCGAGGAAGGTTATGTTCGCCCTGATTGGGTGACGATGGAGGAAGGCGGCGTGAACGGCCATTCCAGCCTGCCGCGTGATCCCGACTATTATCGCCGCACGGCGGCTCAATTGCCGCCAGTGCCCCCACACGGCCGGGTGAAATCGTCGTTCCCTCGCCGTGCCATGGAAGGCGTGGCCTATAACATCGCCGATGTGTTGACCCGCTGGCATTATCCGCATTGGAACAACCACCGCCCATGGCACCCACTGGTCGAAGGCATGGGCTGGGTTCGAAAATTGTGGCGCAAGCGGGAGCGTGAGGCAGCAGGCGCGCAGCTGCTGGCCCGGCTTGAGGCTGCGGGCGCGCCGTATTTCCTGTTTCCGTTGCAGCTCGACAGCGATGCCCAGATCCGCATCCATTCGCCATTTGTGGGCATTGCCGATGCGCTGAAAACGGTGATTGAATCCTTTGCCGCCCATGCCCCCGCCGATGCGCGCTTGCTGGTGAAGGAACATCCGCTCGACAATGGCGTGAGCGACTGGGAACAGGTGACGGCCGATATTGCGGCGCGTTTCACCGTGGCCGACCGCGTTGATTATCTGGTTGGCGGCGATATCGAGGCGATCAGTGCCCGTGCGCGCGGCATGGTGACGATCAACAGCACCACCGGCACCCTGGGTCTGGCCATGGGCGGCCCCGTGATCGTGCTGGGCGATGCCATCTATGACATGCCGGATATCACCTTTCAGGACGGGCTAGATGCGTTTTGGCAGCGGCCCACGCCGCCCGATGCCGAAACCTTTGCCGCGTGGTGTCGCGTGCTGATCGATCATTGCCTGATCCCCGGCGGCTTCTTCTCCAATCAAGCGCTGGACAAGGTGGTCAACCACGCCATCGCTCGTTTCGAAGGGCGTCCGCTGGCGCCGGAGTGAGGTGTTCAGACCCTACGCCGGGTCCTGATACAGCAGGGTCACGCTGATCCGGCGGTTGCGCGGATCGTTGGGCTTGTCCTTCACATAAGGATCGGTGTCGGCCACGCCTTCGATGCGGCGGAACCGGCTGCCGGGGATGCCGGTGCCCATCAGCAGGCGGCGCGTCGCATCGGCGCGAGCGGTCGAAAGGCTCCAGTTGGTGGTGCCGCCCGGCTTTGAAAAACCCAGTCCATCGGTGTGGCCGCGCACGGTGAGGTTGTTGGGCATCTCCTCGATGGCGTGAGCGACGGTCTGCACCAGTTCGCCCGCATCAGATGTGGGGGCCGCCGTGCCCAGACCAAACATCGAAAAATCGGCGCGCTCCACCAGATCGATGCGCAGCCCGTCCCGGGTCTTGACGAAACGCACCTGGCCCTTCAGGCCCTTCAGCGTCGGATCGGCTTCCAATTTGGCCATGATGCGCTGGGCGGCCTTGTCGAGCGCGGCATCGTCATGGGCGCGTGCTTCGGCAGCGGCCTTGGCGGCGGCTGCGGCGTCGCCGGGCCGCGCCTGCTTGCCGCTGCTGCCGCTGGCCTGGCCATTGGCGCCACTGGCTTGCTCGCTGCCGGCGCCGCTGCCGGGGCGCTGCGATGCTGTATCGCTGCCCGCCGCCGTGATCGGCCGTTTGCCCGTGGTTTGCGGGCGGGCCGCGGCACCATCTGGTGCTGCAACCGATCGCCCGCCGAACAGGCCGTTGGATCCGCCGCTGTTCTGCATCTGGATCACCGTGGGGGTGAAATAATCAGCGATGCCTTTCCGCTGATCCTCGTTGGTGGCGCCCAGAATCCACAGCAACATGAAAAAGGCCATCATGGCAGTAACGAAATCGGCATAGGCAATCTTCCACGCGCCGCCGTGATGGGCATGGGCGTGGTTCTTCACCCTCTTGATAATGACTTCGGGTTCAATGTTGAGTTCGGGTTTCACGGACGGCCGCTCACTTTGCCGTCCGCATGCCGTCGAAAATCTCGCTGAAGCTGGGTTGGTGGGTGGGGCTGATGGCGGTGCGCGCCGCCTCGATCACCAGCGGCTGCGGCTGGCCCTTCATCGTGGCGATGATCACCCGGCGCACCACCAGATAAATCTCGCTGTCTTCATCGATCACCGATTTCAGCCGCGCCGACAGCGGCCCGACCACGCCATAGCTGAGCAGCACGCCCAAAAAGGTGCCGACCAGCGCCGAACCAACCATCGCGCCCAGGATCGCTGGCGGCTGATCGATACTGCCCATGGTCTTGATGACGCCCAGCACGGCCGCGACAATGCCCAGCGCCGGCAATGCATCCGACATCGTTTGCAATCGCTCCACCGGCTTCAGGGCATAGTGATGGTGGATGTCGATATGGGTTTCGATCACTTCATCAACGGCGTTGGGCGACAAGGTGCCGGTGGACACCACCAGCAGCCGGATCGAATCCGTCACCAGGCTGATGAAGAAATGATCGGCAGCAAACTGCGGATATTCGGCGAAGATGCTCGATGATTTCGGGTCTTCGATGTGCGGTTCAACAGCGGTCGGGCCTTCGGTGCGGAACAGGCGCATCAGCCGTGCTGTCAGAAATATGGCCGCGCCATAATCGGCCTTTTTGTATTTCGGGCCTTTCACTACCTTGCCAAGGCCGGCGCCCATTTGCTTGATGCCCTTGATATCGGTGGCGACCAGGGTGGCGCCCACCGCCGCACCGCCGATGATCAGAAATTCGTGTGGCAAGGCATGGAGTACCGGCCCCAGGCTGCCGCCAGTGATGGCAAAGCCGCCGAAGACCATGACGATGAGCACGACAAGGCCAATAATGGACAGCATGAAAGGCGGCCGGCTCCGGGTGAAAGGGTTCCCCCGGATTACGGCCTGTGGATGGTGGGCTTAACCAACGCCGCCTTGGATTTGTTAGCGGATATCGTCCCACAGGCTAAGGCGTGACACGCGCGCAAAGCTGGCCTGGGCGGCTTCCAGCACCACCGAAAGCCGGTCCAATCGGGCAATCGCCTCGGTCATGTCGGTGTCTTCCAGCTTGGACATGCTGGATTTCAGTTCGAGCTGGCTGCGGTCGAGCCGTTCGGTTTCCGCATCAAGCCG
>NZ_JANPML010000015.1:0-2510 GCF_031422795.1 Sandarakinorhabdus sp. | reverse complement strand
CTGGCCCACCAGCTGCCGATGTGGGACGACGATGTGCGGCTGACGCACTGGCAGCGCGGGCCGCAAGGCTGGCACTGCACGCCGGGTGAAATCACCACGGCGGATGACGAACTCGCCGCCATCTATCACGCGATGCTGGTTGGCCTGCGCGATTATGTGAACCGCAACCGATTTCCGGGCGTGGTGCTTGGCCTGTCGGGCGGGATTGATTCGGCGCTGTCGGCGGCGGTTGCGGTGGACGCGCTGGGCGCCGACCGGGTGTGGTGCGTGATGATGCCCAGCCCGTTCACCAGCCAGGACAGCCTGGATGATGCGGCGCAGTGCGCAGCGATGCTGGGCTGCCGGCTCGACACGGTGCGCATCGAACCGGCGATGACGGCGTTCGATACGATGCTCAGCCCATTGTTCGACGGCCGCCAGCGCGACATCGCCGAAGAAAATATCCAGTCGCGCATCCGCGGCCTGACGCTGATGGGCCTTTCGAACAAGTTCGGCCCGATGCTGCTCACCACCGGCAACAAGAGCGAGATGAGCGTGGGCTATGCCACCATTTATGGCGACATGGCCGGCGGTTATTCGGTGCTGAAGGACCTGTACAAAACCACCGTGTTCCGCGTTTCGGAATGGCGCAACGCCAACTCGCCGCGGCTGTCGATCGGCCCGGAAGGCCCGGTGATGCCGGTGCGCGTCATCACCAAACCGCCGACCGCTGAACTGCGCGACAACCAGAAAGACGAAGACAGCCTGCCGCCATACGAACTGCTCGACCGCATCCTGTATGGGCTGGTCGAACAGGAACGATCGGCCAGCGACCTGGTGACCGAAGGGCTGGATGCTGCCACCGTCGCCCGCATTGAACGGCTGCTTTATATCGCCGAATACAAGCGCCGGCAGGCGCCGCCCGGCGTGAAGATCGGCCGCCGCAATTTCGGCAGGGACCGGCGCTATCCGATCAGCAATGCCTTTCGCACGGCTTGAACTGCTGGCTGCAATGCTGCTGGCCGCCGCTCCGACGCTGGCCGCGCGCAAGCCCAAGACCCCGCCACCGCCGCCGTTGCCGCCGCTGGTGCTGGCCGCCACAGCGCCAGTGATCGAAACGCAGATTGCCGGCCAGACCGTGCGGCTGACGGTGGATATGGGCGGCGATCCGATGGTGGTGATCAGCCCCGAGGCGGCCGCGCGCCTGCAACTGGCCAGCAACACGCGCGCCGATGGCAAGCAGGTGGATCGTGGCCGATTCCGGGTCTCGGTGGGGCAAACCAATGTGGCGGTGCCGTTCAGCCGCGAGGCGTTTGCCATCGCCGGGCGGACGTTGATCGTGCGGGTGTTGACTCCTGCCGCTGCACCGGCTGGCCTGGCCGCCGGCAGCGACGGTGTGATCGGCCTGCCGCTGCTGCCGCATGACGAGGTGCGCCTGGTCTATCGACCCGCCACGCCGAGGGACCGGCTAACCAGCGTCAACGCCGGCACCGGCGGTCGCAGCAACAGCCTGATGTTTGAATGGCCGCTGCCGGGCCAGCCGCCGATCGACGTGGAACTGCACCAGTTGCGCCCCGCCAGCGTGGCCAGCGTCGCTGCCGCCAGCCGTCTGGCCGGCGCCGGTGACGGCAAGTTGACCGGCGCGGTGCGGCGGGTGGCGATCGGGTTTGGCGTGGCCCGCCCGGTGCGCACGCTGGTGCTGGCCAAACCCGTGGCAGTTGCCGGCATCATGCTGGCAAAGGTCGACGTGCGATTGTTCGATTGGGCTGGCCGCGCCGATCTGCCGCCCGATGCCGATGACAGCGAAGGCGCCATGGTCACCGCCAGCCGTGGCCGCCAGAGCGGCTGGCCGATCCTGAAGCTGGGCCGCGATGTGCTCGATGGCTGCGCCAGCATTACCTGGCGCCGCGATGTCGGCTCGCCGGGGCGCGGCAGTTTTGCACTGCACTGCTGAAACCCTCGCATTTCCACCTAGTCCGGGCGAATTTCGCGCAAAATTCTTGCCGGGCGGCCCGCGCGGCGCAATGATGTGACAAACGCGCGCGAAAATGGGCGCTTTTGGGGGAGGAAGCGATCATGGACATGAACCGCAGAGACACGCTGAGTCTGGCTGGGGCTCTGGCTGCAGGCGCAGCTGCGATCGGCGCGCTGGGTGCTGCTGCACCGGCCGCCGCACAGATGGGCCCGCGCCGGCTCGGCTCCAAGGAGAAGGTCGCTTATTGGGTGGCCACGGTCACGCCGTGCGATGCCAGGGGCATGTTCGATCCCGGTGCCATGAAGGCGGTGATGGAATGGCACCAGAAATGCGGCGCCGATGGCGTGGTGGTGCTCGGCACATCGGGTGAATTCCCCAGCTTTTCGGTGGCCGAACGCAAGCTCGTCACCGAAACGGCGATGCAGCACAAGGGCAACATGAACATCATGGTCGGCCCCGGCACGTCGAACATCGTGGAGACCATCGACATCGCCCGGCACGCGCAAAGCGTGGGCGCCGATGGCCTGCTGGTCATCCCGCCGTTTTATTTCAATCA
>NZ_JANPML010000014.1:0-3741 GCF_031422795.1 Sandarakinorhabdus sp. | reverse complement strand
GCCGGATTGGGTGAAATGAGCGCGACCCAGTCCTTGCTGCCACAACCCGCCGATGGGCCGATCCGCGAACGGAACGCGACAGGACGTCGCAGCAGAATCGTTCTTAATCAAACTGTCGCATGTGTCAATCTGTCACCGTATCATCCCCTAGTCGGCCCTTGACAATGCTGCATTGCAACAACCGAAGCTGTTGCAATGCAGCACAATAATCAGGCTTTTCATCCCGATCTGCTGGATTACTCTGGCCGCTGTGGGTGACCCGATTGCTGGTCAATATTGGCAGGCTGGCGCCCAAAAAGGGGACACGGAAATGAACATCGATCGCCGCCGCTTGCTGGCGGGTACGGCTGCCACTCTGGCACTGCCCGGCATGGCCCGATCGGCCATTTCCGCCGCACCCGCAGCTGCTGCCCAGAAAAAGATCCGCGCCGCAATCGACAAGCAACTGCCCGAAAACATCGCCCGCATTCAGGACTGGATCAAACATCCCGGCATCGCGGCCGAAAACTGGCAGATGGAAGAAGCCTGCGCCTACACGATGGGCCTGTTGAAAGACGCCGGCTTCCAGATGGTCAAGCGCATGCCGACCAGCGGCCAGCCCGGTATCTTTGCCACGCTCGACGCCGGGGCAAAGCGCACGGTGGGCATCTATTTCATGTATGATGTGAAGCAGGTGAACCCGGCCGAATGGTCCAGCCCGCCGTTCGAGGCGCGCATCACCAACAAGCCGGGCTGGGGCCAGGTGATCGTGGGCCGCGGCGCCATCAACCAGAAGGGGCCGGAAGCCGCCTTCCTTGCCGCGCTGCACGCCTTCCGCGAAGCCGGGCAGAAACTGCCGGTCAATCTGGTGCTGGTCGCCGAAGGTGAGGAAGAGATCGCCTCGCCCAATTTCCACCAGATCGTGCAGGCCCCCGAAGTGCTGGCGGCATTGAAAAAATGCGATGGCATCATGATCCCCACCGCCTGGCAGACGGCCAACGGCAGCACGGTGATCAATCTGGGTGCAAAAGGCCCGATCGAATTCCAGCTGATTGCCAGCGGCGAACGCTGGGGCAAGGGGCCGAAGGGCGACATTCATTCCAGCCAGCACGCCCATGTCGACAGCCCGGTGTGGCATCTGGTGCAGGCGCTGGGCACGCTGGTGAAGGAAGATGGCTTCACCCCCGCCATCGATGGCTGGTTCGACAATGTGCGGGGCCTGACGGCACGCGAAAAGGAACTGATCGCGATCACGGCCGCCGCCCAGAACGAGGAACAGGCCAAGCGCGCCATGGGCGTGAAGATGTGGATCAACAACGAACCGTGGCAGCAATCGCTGGAGCGGCTGGCGTCGCAGCCCACGGTGAACATTCAGGGCCTGGTGGCGGGCTACACCGGCACCGGCGGCAAAACCGTGCTGCCCGGCCGGGCCGAAGCCAAGCTGGAATGCCGATTGGTGCCCAACCAGACCTTCCGCGAAGCCGAAGCCAAGCTGAAGGCGCATCTGGCCAAACGCGGTTTCGGCGATATCGAAGTGGTGGTGAGCGGCGGGTATGACCCCACCGAAACCGCCGAGGATGCCCGCGTCGTGCGCGCCCAGCAGGCCGTCTATGCCCGCTTCGGCGCACCCGCCACGCTCTACCCGCGCAACGCAGGATCATGGCCGGGCAGCGTCTTCACCCAGCCGCCGGTGTCGCTGCCCGCCGGCCAGTTCGGCCTTGGCCACGGCAGCGGCGCGCATGCACCCAACGAATATTTCGTGATCGAAAGCAGCAACCCCGCCGTGCAGGGCCTGGCGGGCTGCACGGCGGGGTTTGTGGATTTTCTCTATGAGATGGCGGTGGCGAAATAGGTCATGTCGATCGGGCTCGATCAGCAGCATGAGCGTCACCGACTGACCCTGCTGGCAATGGAGGATGTACGCATCGGACGCGTAGTCAGCGCGACGACTGTTCAGGCTTGGGCCGACAGTCTTGCGAGCGACAAGCCGCCGCCTCCCCCATGGCGAGTTGATTTTGGATTGGCCAATGACCAAGTCTGACGAAATCCGGCGCCTTTCCGATTCTGGACTATCAGTTACAGAGATCGCGGCAAGGCTCGGTATTCGCTACCAGCACGCATATAATGTTCTGAAAAATGCAGGTAAGCTTCCTGCGCCACGCCAGACTGCTCTGCGCCCGAAAAAGCCTCCGGCGGCAACTAAGCCGCCTCTTTCCGCGCAGACCCTGCTCGATGCGGGGTTTCAGCAAGCATCCAAGTGGACATTGGACGCTAATGGCGCTTTGACGCTCTCTAAAGCGTTACCGCAGGACGAAGGCGTCTATGCCTTCGTCAAGAACGAGCTGGTTCAATACGTTGGTGTGGCGACAATGGGGCTGGCAAAGCGCGTCTATTTCTACGCAAGGCCGGGCATTTCCCAACGAACCAGCCAAAGGCTGAATGAAACGATTCTACACGAACTGAGCCAAGGCACCCAGATCGAGGTATTGATTGCGCAACCCGAAGACATGACATGGAATGGCCTACCTGTTCACGGTGCGGCGGGGTTGGAACTTGGCCTGATCAAGGCCTATACCCTACCCTGGAACATGCGGAGTGCCCGATAAGTCAATCAAGCCTGCAAAACCAAATTATCAACCCAAGTTGCGTCACGCCCTGATGAAACGATCCACGCCGCTGCCGTCTTTCACGCGTTTCACCCGGCCGCGCTCTTCCAGCCAGTGCAGGTGGGCAACGGTTTCGCCGGTGGCCAGGCCATAGTCCGCCTCGCCGATGGGCCGGCGGAACAAGGCGGCGAAGCAATCCACCGCCGTTCGGGGTTCGGCGCAAAAGGCTTCCAGTTTCTCCAGCTTGCCGTGGTGATCGGCGGCAAGCTGATCCAGCCGTGTGTGGAGGCCATAAAATGGCTCGTTGTGGGCCGGCAGCACCAGCAGGTCATCGGGGATGGCCCGCAGCGTGTCGATGCTCTCCAGCCAGTCGCCCAAGGGATCAGCATAAGGCTCGGTGGGATAGACCGACACGTTGGACGTGATGCGCGGCAGCACCTGATCGCCCGAAATCATCACATCGTCGGCCACCAGGCAGGCATGTTCCGGCGCGTGGCCACGGCCAACCACCACGGTGAACTGGCGCGCACCGATGGTCAGCACATCGCCATCACGCAGCCGCTTGAAGCCTGCCGGCATCTTGCTGACGATCTTGCCGAAATTGCCCCACGCCTTGGCCTTCATTGCAGCCAATTGCTCTTCGCTCCAGCCAGCCCGCATGAAGAAGTCGACAGCTTCATCGGGCGGCGCATCGCGCACGTCGAGCGTGAGGGTGCGGGCCAGCAGATATTCGGTGCGGGTGATTTCCAGCGGCACATCCCATTTGCGGCACAGCCAGCCAGCCATGCCCAGATGATCGGGGTGATAATGGGTGACGATCACGCGGGTGACGGGCTTGCCCTTCAGCACCCCGGCAAACAGCGCTTCCCACGCCGCCTTGCTGGCCGGCAGGCCAACGCCGGTATCAACGATGGCCCAACCGTCACCCGCATCGATTACCCACAGATTGATGTGATCGAGCCCGAACGGCAGGCCCATGCGCACCCAGAAAATGCCCGGCGCCACTTCCTCGGCTTCGCCCGGCCCCGGCACCCAGCGGCCCAGCGGATAACGCAGGCCCTTGATCTCGTCGGCCTCGCGCGGCGCGGTGCTGGCCTGGCCGGCGGGGATGGGCAACAAGGGCGGCGGCTCGGTCATTTCGCCACGCTAGGTTGAC
>NZ_JANPML010000013.1:0-3790 GCF_031422795.1 Sandarakinorhabdus sp. | reverse complement strand
CGTGGCGCAAGCCCGCGCCGGGGATGCTGAATGATCTGATGGCGCACTGGCCCGTAAATCGAGAACACAGCCTGCTGGTGGGCGATCAACCCAGCGATCTGGCCGCCGCCGCCGCTGCCGGCGTTGCAGGCGTGGCGTTCGCAGGCGGCAATCTCCACCATTTTCTTGCCCCCCATCTTGCCGCAATGGCGCGTCATTCCAACAGCGGTGCCCTTGATGTCTGAATCGACTGCCCACGCCGACCTCATATCAGAGGCCGCCCGCGCCCGGCGCTGGCTGTGCGACGTCGCCGCACCGCTGTGGGCGTCTCGTGGCCGCACTGCATCGGGCCTGTTTGCCGAACGCATGACACTGGATGGCGTTCCCGATCCGGCCTATTTCCGCGTGTTCGTGCAGTCCCGCCATATCTACAGCTTTGCCGCTATCGGCCGCATGGGCTGGGACGGTCCGTGGCAGCCGCTGATCAGCGAAACGATCCGCGCCCTCATCGCCGGCGCCCGCCGCGCCGACGGCTTTTATGTCCACCGGCTGGATATTGATGCCCGCCCGCTTGATATCCGCGCCGATCTTTATGATCAGGCCTTCGTGCTGCTGGCGCTGGCCACAGCTGGCAAGGCGCTGGCCGAACCGCGCTGGTTTGATGTCGCCGAAGATCTGCTCGACACGATCGAGGCCAACTGGTCCCACCCCGCCGGCGGCTTTACCGAAGGTGAGAAGGACGATCCGCGCATTCGCCGGCAAAACCCGCACATGCACTTGTTTGAAGCCACGCTGGCGCTGGCCGAAGCCAGCGGTCGCCCGCGCTTCCATGCCTTTGCCGCGATGATCGCCGATCTGGCCGCGACGCGCTTCATCGATCCGGCCACCGGCGCTCTGCTGGAATATTTCACCGATGATCTGGCTCCTGCCCCCGGCATCGAAGGCCGCATCGTGGAGCCGGGCCATTGTTTCGAATGGGCCTGGCTGTTCGAACGGCTGGGCGCCAGCGGCCGCGCCGACGCGTTTGGCGTGTCAGACCGGCTGACCGCCTTTGCGCGCAGCCACGGCATTTGCGCTCGCCGCAATGTGTGCATCAACGAAGTGCTCACCGACGGCAGCCTGCACAACGACAAGGCCCGGCTGTGGCCGCAGACGGAGCGCATCAAGGCCGCCGCCATCCGCCACCGCCGGCTGGGTTCCACCGCCGAAGCGGAAGAAGCCGCCCGCGCGCTGGCAGGCCTCGAACAATATTACGCCGTCCCAACCCCCGGCCTGTGGCGCGACAAGCTCAACCCGGATGGCAGCTGGATCCCGGAACTGGCGCCAGCGAGTTCACTTTATCACATCGCCTGCGCCTACGCGGAACTGGCGGGCGGATAACCATTTCCGGCCCTTGCCGAAGAAGCCGTATCAAGCGTGGAGGCTGCGTTGGAACTGAGCATCGACATACGCGACCTTGCCGAATTCCGGGCCATACTCGACAGCCATCGCGACTTGCTGACAGTTAATGCCGTCAACCGGCTGGGCGCCCAAATTTTGGCCGCCGGCTGCCGCGAGCCTTTGACGGGTCGGCGCATTTTGCCGTTCGAGCTGGATCCGGGCGGCGGCTGGCGCGAAGGTCTGGCATCCGGCGGCCTGTCCTCGCGGGTGCGCGGCGTGATGCGCTGCATGGAACAGGTGATCGCTGACCAGGCCCTCGCGTCGCCGCGAATCTACGCCGCCGAGGGGCTAACTGCCTTTGCGCTGACAATGCGAGGCCTCTATCCGCGCTTTCTGGGTTCGGAGTTCACTACCAGCCCCGAACGGCTCGAATGGATGTATCCCATCCCGTGCGAAGATTTGCAGGCATTGTCGATGCCTGATGACAGCTTCGACCTGGTTTCAACCAACGAAGTGCTGGAACATGTACCGGATATCGACAAGGCGCTGACCGAAATGCACCGCGTGCTGAAACCAGATGGTTGGCATTTCGGCACGGTCCCATTCCTGTTCTTTGAAGAAATGGGCCAAGTGCGCGCCACGCTGGATGCGCGGGGCGGCCTGATCCACCACATGGAGCCGCAGTATCATGGTGACCCGATGAATGAAGGCGGAGTGCTGGTGTTTGAGTTACCGGGCTGGGATCTGGTATCCCGCGCTCGCGCTGCCGGTTTCCGCGACGCCTTCATGCGCTTCATGATCTCCACCGAACATGGCGTACTTTCGGAACATGTCGGCGGCGTGCTGGTCTTTTGCTGCCAGAAATAGCGCGCGTTACGGGAACACCCCGGTGCCCACCAATTCCGTTCCAATCAGCGTTGAGCCGAGATCGACCCAGTTGCTGCCGGTCCAGTAGATGGCCAGGCCATTGTTGTTCTGCAGCACGACATCGTCACGGCCATCGCCATTGAGATCGTTGAAGCCGGCGAAGGTCCACGCCGGGCCGATGGTGGCGAAATCCTTGAAGCCTTGTCCGCCTTGGGTTGTATCCCAGAAGATGGTGACGCCATCGTTTCTCTGCAGGATGAAATCATCAGCCAGCCCACCGGTCACGTCACCCAGCCCGGCAATCGTCCAGCCCGGGGCCAGTGTGATCAGATCGCGCCAGCCCTGATCGGTGAAGGCGATGACCGCACCACTCCCGCTATTCTGCAGCACCACATCGGCTTTGCCAGTGCCATTGATGTTGCCCACGCCCGCCACGCTCCAGCCCGAAGCCAGGCCGAACAGATCGGTGATGGAGCCGGCGACCGGGTCAAGGATGCGCAACTGGCCGGCGGCGTTCTTCAGCAGCAGGTCGGTGGCGCTGTTACCGCGAAGGTCGCCCATGGCGACCACCTCAAAACCCGGTGCCGCCGGCAGCACGGCAAAGCCGTTGCCGCCCAGCGTCGTATCCCAGCGGATCAACCCGCCGCCCGGCTGGCTGAGCAGCACATCCGTGCGCCCATCGCCGGTGAAATCGGCCACCGCTGCCACTGTGCTGTTGGCGCCCAGCCTGAAGAAATAGGTGAAGCCGTTTGACCCTTGCGTGGAATCCCAGGTTATCAGATCGCGCGAGCCTGGCAGGAAGAGCACCAGCTCCTCTGCAATCAGGCCCATCAGGCCATCAGAAAACTGCAACCGCTCGATACCGGTCAGCGTGTCGGTGCCGTCGCCTTGGGCGCGCAGATCGCGCACGGTGATGTTGCCCCCGCTGCGATTAATTTCATAGTCATTGCGCTGCCCAGCAAAGCCCGCCGTGTCGAAACCGGTGCTGCCCTGCAGCAGATCGTTGCCGGCACCACCGATCAGCAGGTCGTCCCCGTCCAGACCGAGTAACGTATCATTGCCGTCCAGCCCGCGTATGGTGTCGTTGCGGCTGCCGAGATCGCGGCTATTGCCTTCAATGCGCTCGTCTTCAGCAGTGCCTTCGGTGGCAATGGCAAAACTGACAAGGGCCCGAATCGAACCGTCGCCAAACACCAGAGTTTCAATCGCAGTGCGGCTGTCCAGGCCCTGATCGATGCGCACGCCGTTGTTTGGCCAACTGATATGAATATCGCCATCGGCGAGCCGCAGGATCGATAGCTGCGCGGCCGTCACGCCAGCAGGAAGCAACAGCCTGTCGGAACCGCCATCATCGATTAGGGTATCGAACCCTTCGATACTATAATCGTCATTGCCGGTCCCGCCGTAAAGCTGATCATCGCCACTGCCGCCGTTGATCCGGTCGTTTCCGTCTCCACCATTCAACGTGTCAGCGCCGGCGCCCCCCTCCAGCGGGTCATTGCCGTCGTAGCCAACAATACGGTCAACGCCATCCACTGCGTGCAAGACATCAAACCGCGAGCCC
>NZ_JANPML010000012.1:0-15514 GCF_031422795.1 Sandarakinorhabdus sp. | reverse complement strand
GTGGCGCGGCGTTCGGGGCCGAGGGTGGGCAGGATGATGCCCATCACGTCGTCGTAATGCTGCAGAATTTTCAGCAGCGTCGCATCGAACATGCCGCTGGCGTAGCATTCGGTGGACGACAGAAATTCATACTCGAAGCCAAAGCTGTCGAGGAAGGCGCGCAGGCGGGCGTTGTTGTGCGCGCCAAAGCTGCTGTGCGTGCCGAACGGGTCGCGCACCTGGGTGAGCGGCTTGCCCAGATCTTCGCGCAGCATTTCGGGGTTGGGGATGCCGTCCGGCACCTTGCGCAGCCCGTCCATATCGTCGGAAAAGGCGATGAGGCGCGTCTTCACGCCCGGCACCAGCGCTTCAAAGGCGCGGCGCACCATGGTGGTGCGCACCACTTCGCCAAAAGTGCCGATATGCGGCAGGCCCGACGGGCCATACCCCGTCTCGAAAATCACCGCATGGCCAGCCGGCACGCCGTTCGGATAGCGCGCCAGAACCTTGCGGGCTTCCTCAAAAGGCCAGGCCTTGTTCTCAAGGGCGGCGGCTTGCAGGGTTTCGGTGGTGATGGTCATGGCTTTTGGCTATCGAATGGGTTCGGCCTTCCTCTGGCGACTGAACTTCATGAGTGCAACTGAATCCCGCGACGCAGCACCTCCGCTGGCGATCCCGGCGCTGGTGGCAAGCCACGCCGGCGTGTGGATTGCGGCGCCTGATGGCAGCCTGCGCGGCGTGGGGCGCGGCGAGGCGATGGCCCGCGCCGGGGATTCACCGCACCTGCTGCTGAATGCGCCCGTCACCGCCAGCCGGCTGGGCATTGGCGAACTGTCGGGCCTTGATCTGCTGGAGCTGTTCGCCTTTCTGTTTCCGGCGCGCTTTGCCGTGCCGACCGCGCACGGGCTGGCCACCGCGCTGGGCATCGCGCCGCCCACGGGGGAAAGCGATGCTGCCTTCCTGCAGCTTGCCGCTGGCGCACTGCTGGCGGTGCCGGCGCAGCCCGATTGGCCGGAGCGTCACGGCGCTTGGACCAGCCTGCAGACCTTGTCGCGCCAGCGCTGGGCGTGGGCGCCGCAGCTGGTAAAACTGATCCCCAAGCCGGCGCGGGCCGAACGCCACGTGTTTCAGCTGCTGCCGCGCTGGGAAGAAGCCGCGCCGCGCCCGACCCCGCGTGTGGTGGCGCTGGACCAGGCCGCAGTGGCGGCGGAACTGGCGCGGCTGGTGGGCGCGGGCGCGGAACAGCGCGACGGCCAGCGTGATTATGCCAAGGCTGCCGCTATGGCCTTTGCCCCGCGCGATGCCAGCGGCGCACCGCAGATGATGCTGGCCGAAGCCGGCACGGGGATTGGCAAGACGCTGGGTTACCTCGCGCCGGCCCGGCTGTGGGCGCAGGAGGCCGGGGGCACGGTGTGGGTGGCGACCTTTACCAAGGCGCTGCAGCGCCAGCTGGATGCTGAAACCGCGCGCATCTGGCCCGATCCGGCCGAACGCCGCGCCAAGGTGGTGGTGCGCAAGGGCCGCGAGAATTATCTGTGTCTGCTCAATCTGGAAGACGCGGTGCAGGGCGGTTTCGGCGGGCGCGCGGCGGTGTTTGCCCGGCTGGCCGAACGCTGGGCCGAATATACCCGCGATGGCGACATGGTGGGCGGTGATCTGCCCGGCTGGCTGCCGCCACTGTTTGGCCGCACCAGCTTTGCCGGGCTCACCGATCGGCGCGGCGAGTGCATCTATGCCGCCTGCCCGCATTATCGCAGCTGCTTCATCGAGCGCGCGACACGGGCCAGCGCGAGCGCCGATCTGGTGATCGCCAATCACGCGCTGGTGATGATCAACGCCGCGCGCGGCCGGGCGGAAGGCGCAGGCCTGACGCGCCTGGTGTTCGACGAAGGCCATCACCTGTTTGACGCCGCCGATGGCACCTTTGCCGTGGCGCTTACAGGCCGCGAGGCGGTGGAGTTGAAGAACTGGCTGCTGGGGCCAGAACGCGCAGCGGGGCGGGGCCGGCGACGCGGGCTGGCGGCGCGACTGGCCGATGCCATCAGTTATGATGATGAGGCTGCCCAAGCGGTGGAGCGCATCGCGGCGGCGGCGCGGCAGCTGCCCGGCGAAGGCTGGCTGGGCCGGGTGGGGATGGATGAAGCCGACGGGCCATTGGAAGGCTTGTTCGCCGCCGTGCGCGCGCAGGTGCTGGCGCGGGCGGAGGAGGCCGATCACGGCTATGGCCTTGAAACCGAAGTGGCCGAAGTGCTGCCGCGGCTGGTGGAGGCCGCCGCTGCCGCCAGTGCGGCGCTGGGCGCAATGGTATCGCCCATGGCGCAACTGGAAGGTCGGCTGGCGCTGCTGCTCGATGATCCGCCCGATTGGCTGGATGGCGGGGCGCGGGCGCGGGTGGAAGGTGCGCGCGCCGGGCTGACGCTGCGGGCGCAATTGCTGGGCGCGTGGCAGCAATTGCTGGCGCGGCTGGGCGGGCCGGCCGATCCGGATTTCATCGACTGGCTGGACCTGGCGCGCGCCGAAGGCCGGCTGCTCGATGTTGGCATCCAGCGCCGTTGGCTCGATCCGATGCGGCCCTTTGCCGGCGCGGTGCTGGAACCGGCGCATGGCGTGCTGGTCACATCAGCCACGCTGCGATCGCGGCCTGATGCGCTGGCCGATGATTGGCGCGATGCCGAAACCCGCACTGGCGCTGCCCGGCTGCCGCGCCCATCGCAGCATTTTGCCGCCAGCAGCCCGTTCGATTATGCCGCGCAGGCCCGCGTGCTGATCGTCACTGATGTAAAGCCGCGCGATATCGCCGGGCTGGCCCACGCCTATCGCGCGCTGATCGAAGCGGCGGGCGGCGGCACGCTGGGGCTGTTTACGGCCATTGCCCGGTTGCGTGCCGTCCATGCCCGGCTGGCCGATCCCTTGGCGCGCGTTGGCCTGCCGCTTTATGCCCAGCATGTTGATCCCATCGATACCGCCACTTTGGTCGATATTTTCCGCGCCGAACCTGGGGCATCGCTGCTGGGGACAGATGCGCTGCGCGACGGGGTGGATGTGCCGGGCGAATCGCTGCGCCAGGTCATCATGGAAGGTGTGCCGTGGCCACGCCGCACCGTGCTGCACGCGGCGCGGCGGCTGGCGGGCGGCGGCAACGCCTTTGATGATCGCGTGGTGATGGGCCGGCTGGCGCAGGCGTTTGGCCGGCTGATCCGCCGCGCCGATGATCGCGGCCATTTCGTGCTGCTGGGGCCAGCGGTGCCAAGCCGGCTGCTCGGCGCCTTCCCGCCCGGTGTGCCGATCGAGCGCGTCACACTGGACGAGGCGGTGCGTTTGGTGAAGGCCGGCGTTCCGGCCTCTGGAAACGCGGCCAGCGATGTGCCAAGCCTCGGGGCTACATGAAGACGCTCACCCTCCTGCGCCACGCCAAGTCCGGCTATGACGATCCGCTGCTGCGCGATTTTGATCGTCCGCTCAACGATCGCGGCCGGCGCGCGGCGATGAAGGTGGGGCAGTGGCTGGGTGCTGCCATCCGGCGCGGCGACATGCCGGATTTTGCGTTGGTGTTCGCCAGTCCGGCGGTGCGTGTGCGTCAGACGATCGAGGGGCTGGAAGCCGGCATGAACCGGCCGCTGGCACCGATTTACGAACAGCGCATCTATCTGTCGTCGTCCGCCACACTGATCGAACTGTGCGCCGGTTTTTCCGATGATTTCAGCGATGCCATGCTGGTTGGCCACAATCCGGGGCTGGAAGATCTGTTGCTGGAACTGGTGCCACCCGGCGGGGCGCTGCGGGCCGAGGCTGAACTGAAATACCCGACGGCAACGCTGGCCCGGCTGGATATCGCCATTGATCGCTGGGCCCAGATTGACGGTGGGCGGGCGGAGTTGACCCGCTTCATCCGCCCGCGCGACCTCGATCCCAGCCTGGGGCCGGACGATTAGAGCTTCAATACCGCGCCCAGCCGGCCGCGCACCAGCCACATGATCGCCGCGCCCGCCAACGGGAAGGCGGCGTGCATGACCCAGAAGGCCTGCACGTCCATCGTCTCGTAAAATCGGCCGAGCCAGCCCGACATGGTGCTGCCGATGAACACGCCGAACTGCACGCCGCCCAGCATCACGCCAGTGACGGCCAACGGTGCCGTTCGGGAGAACAGCGCGTCTATCGTGGGCACCAGATAAAGCCAGCCGGTGTTGAGCACGAAGTGGAACACCACTGCCCACAGGATCGGGGTCTGCGCCGCGCCGCTGCCGGCCGCCAGCCATAGGAAGGCGCCGCCCATCAGAGCGAGGCCGATCCCGATCTTGCCGAGCTCCTTGGGCTCGCGGCCCCGCGCCGCCTGCCAGCGCCACAGCGCCAGCACGGGCGGCACGGCGAGGATGGGGGCGAGACTGTCAAACGCCTGCAGCCAGGTCACCGGCACGTCGAAACCCAGCACAATGCGATCAAGATGATCGCGGCCCCACAGCGCATAAACGTTCCACACCTGGCTTTGCGCCAACCAGAACAGGCTGGTGAACAGCATCACCACCAGCAGCGCTGCGATGGTGCGGCCGTCGCCAGGCTGCAGCCTGGCGCTGCGGCGGGCTTCGGGCGGCGTATCGGGCGGCATCAGCCCGTTGCCGATCACCAGCGTGATCGCGGCCAGCGCCATGCAACCGCTGGCCGCGGCAAAGCCCCATTGCCAGTTCACCCGCTCGCCGAGCGCACCGATCAGCAGCGGGCCGAGGAAGGCACCGGTGTTGAGCCCGAGCGCCAGAATGGAAAAAGCGGCATCACGCCGGCCATCGTTGCGGGCATAAAGATGCCCGGTCTGGGCCTTCAGGTTGCAGCGCAGCGCGCCGGCGCCGAACGCTGAAACCATCAGGCCGGGCAGGAAGGTCGCCGGCATGATCACCATCACCAGGCCCGCCGTCGCCACCGCCGCGCCGATGATGCAGGCCAGCCGTGGCCCCCAGAAACGATCGCCCAGCCAGCCGCCGAGCAGCGGTGTCAGGAAAAACAGGCCAAGATAAAGCCCCATCGTCTGGGTGGCGAGCGCCTGCAGGCTCATCGGCCCGAACACGCCTTCCAGCAGGCCGCGCCACGCCGCAAAGCCGCCAACGCTGGCCAGTTCTGCCGGCGTGAACAGGAAGTTGGCCATATACAGGATCAGCAACGCCTGCACGCCATAGACGCCGGCCGCCTGCACCGCTTCGGCCACGGTGACGATGGCCAGCCCGACCGGATGGCCGGCCCAATCCCTTCCAATTGCGCGCTGTTTCCCCATGGCTGCACCGTGGCGGGCCTGCAGGCAACGTGCAAGGGCAGGCTTGACGATTACGATTGTAGTCGACACACTGCAGCTCAAACTTGGGAGACCGACATGCGCCTTGCCTTGACCGCCCTGCTGATGGTAGCGGCCACCACGCAGGCGCCTGCCGCTGCCAGCGCGCAGACCACCGCCCCGGTGCCGGCTGCCGAGCGGCGCGCGGCCGTACTCGCGTTCCTGCAGGCGCGGATGGCGAAGGATCAGATCCCCGGCTTGCAGATTGCTGTGGTGCAGGGTGGCCGCATCGTGCTGAATGAAGCGCTGGGCATGGCCAATCTCGAAAACGGCATCAAGGTCACGCCGGGCAGCCGCTTCTCGATCAATTCGGCCACCAAAAGCTTCACGGGCGTCGCTGCGATGCAGCTTGTGGAGGCCGGCAAACTTGACCTCGATGCGCCGATCAGCCGCTATCTGGCCGATCTTCCTGCAGCGTGGCAGCCGATTCCGGTGCGACATCTTCTGTCACACCAGTCCGGCTTGCCCGACATCGTCGATGGCCAGGGCGTCATCGGCAGCACCGAAGCCGAGGCCTGGGCCGCAGTTACTGCAAAGCAGATGGACGCGCCGGATGGCAGCCGCTTTGCCTATAATCAAACCAATTATGCGCTGCTGGGCCGCATCATCAGCCAGCAGGCCGGTACCGGTTTCGCCGACTTTTTCCAGCAGCGCCAGTTCGCGCCCGCCGGCATGGGCCGCACCCTGCTGGGCGATAGCAACGACATCATCCCGGGTCGGGCGCCGTCCTACAGCTTCTATCGCAGCCTGCGCGGCGGCACCGAGATCAAGGGCACTGTGCTCGGCCATTGGCGCGACGAATTTCCGCCCTTCATGCGCACCGGCGCCGGCATCGTTACCACCGCCACCGACATGGCCAACTGGCTGGTAGCGCTGGATCAAGGGCGGCTGATGAAGCCTGAAACTCGCACGCGCATGTGGCAGCGCGACACCCTGAAGGATGGCAAGCCCGGTGAATGGGCGATGGGCTGGCCGGTGCTGGAAAGCCGTGGCCGCCGCATCGTGGCCGGTATCGGCGGCGCGCGCTCGGCTTTCTACATCTATCCGGATCAGGGCCTGTCGATCGTGGTGCTCACCAATCTCGCCGCTGCCAATCCGCAGCGCTTTATCGACGATGTGGCACAGATTTACCTGGGTTCACCCTGAGCTTCGCGCTGAGCCCTTTCGGCGCGCTTGCGGTCTTTCTCGGCCTGTTCCTCGGCTTTGCGGGCGGCGCGGCCGCGCTTGATGTCGGACTCTTCCTGGCTTTCGGTGGCGGTGTCGTAGATCGCTTCACCGGCCTTGATCGGCGCGGTGATGATGGTCTTTGCGGCACTCACCAGACAGCCGCCGAGCAGCAGTGGCAGGGGAAGCAGAAGAAACGAGCGCATCAACATGTCGATGACCTATCATGGCAATGCTGACTCTTTGATGAAGGACGATCAGGCCAAAGCCGTGGGCGGCAGCGCCAGCAGCTTCGGAATCGCCGCCTTGAACGGGAAGAAGCCCTTCCTTGCGTGCGGCCAGGCCACATCATCCCACGCCCGCCGCAACCGCACCAGTTGCACGCCATCCGCCGCCAGCGCGGGGGCCAGCACGTCGAGCCTGTCCTTCACCGGGCCGAGCGGGGCATCGGCGGTGATGATCTGGGTGAGGCGATGGCGGGCAGCCCAGTCGCGCATGGTGTCAACGCCGAAGGTTGCGTCCACCCGCTCTGGTTCCAGCCCCAGCCGCGTGGCGGCGCGGTCAAGCCCGTCCGCCAGCATCGCCATGGCAACCTGGTGCTTCAGCGGCGCGGGGGTGCCGCCGATATCGGGGGTGGCGGCCAGCGCCACGATGGTGCCGGGCAGGGCCAAAGTTTCAAGGCTGGTGTCTTCCGTGGTGACGAACAGCCCGGTGCGCGCGGTGGGATCGGCGCGCTGTACACGCGCCACCGGGCTGGCTTGCGGCACATCGTCGGCTGGCCACGGCGGCGCTTCGCTGGCCAGTTTGGCATCAACACGGAAGCGCCCGCCTGAAAGATCACGGATCAGATCGGCGCGGGCAAGATAAGTCTTGCCGGGGGTTTGCAGGCCCACCACCCAGCGCCAACCCAATGTGTTGCTGGCCGGGCAGGCATCGAGCAGATGCTTGTAAAAAAACGCTGCGCCCAGCTGCCATGGCAGCCGCAGCGTGAAGCACCAGATGCTGGCAAAGCTCATCCGCACATGATTGTGCAGCCAGCCGGTATCGACCAGCTCGTGCACCCAGGCATCGAAACAATCGATGCCGGTGTTGCCGGTGAGCGCCAGTTCATAGCGGCGCTGCCACTTGCCGTCCTCGGCCAGCATCGCCTCCATGCGCACCACATCAGCCTGCCAGCGCGTCCAGATTTCCGGGCGCTGCTGCAGCCAGCCGACCCAGTAGGTGCGCCAGCAGACTTCCTGGACGAATTTTTCGGCACCGGTGTAGCCGTGGGCGGCGATCGCGGCGGCGGCGATTTCCTGTTCGGTCACCAACCGGCGGCGGATGGCGGGGGAGAGCAGCGACGTGGTGGCGCGCCCGTCCGGCCCGCCATCATGGTTGCGCCGTGCAGCATAGGCGCGGCCGGCCAGCGGAGTGAATTCTGTGACGCGGGCAAGCGCTGCGTCGCGGGTAAGGGGAAAGCGTGTATGCATAAGCGCGAGATAGCGGGCTGCGGTGCAGCGCGGCAGGCGTAGCGGTGTCGCGGGGTGGGATGTGCGCTGAAGCGTAGGATTTTCGCTGCTTTTGCCGCTCAGCCCTCTGCTGCAATGTTGGCAGGCGTTTGCTGCCGCTGGCTTTCCAGATAGACCGACATGCTCAACCACCCAACAGCGATACCAAGCAACATCGTGGCCATCCCCATATCACGCTTGCTGCGCTGCAAGCAGGGCTGCCGCTTGCTCAGGCTGTCGATCATCTTCTGGTTGCCGCCTATGGCGGTAAAAGCCGCGCCGGCAAACAACACAACAGAAAGCCACACAACGGGCGGTGCGTCACGCAACGTGCTGCCAATCAAGGTGACCGCCAAGCCGGTGCCGGCGATGCCGACGTTGGCGATCTGATCGAACATCTTTGATTTCAATTCATACGGCAAATCGGCCGACACCTCATCGGTCCGGTCGGCAAACTCTGCGTCATTGGCAACGCGCAGTTGTCGGAGGGAAAATCGGCCCAATGCTGGCTCCTGAACGAAACGCTGCTCTCGCCTCAGACGGTGAAGCTTTCCCCGCAACCGCACGAACCCTTGGCATTGGGATTGTTGAACACGAAACCGGCGGTGAAATCATCCTCACGCCAGTCCATGATGCTGCCGATCAGATACATCAGGCTGCCGCCGTCGACGAACAGCGTCCCGCCAGCGGTGTCGATGCGCTCGTCGCCGGGTTTGGCGGCGGTGACATAGGCCAGATCATAGGCAAGGCCCGAACAACCGCGGCGCGGGGTGGACAGGCGCACGCCAACGGCATCGGCGGGCGCTGCAGACAGGATGGCAGCGATGCGGTTGGATGCGCCTTCGGTCACGGTCAGCGGGGCGGGGCGAGGGCGGCGGGCTGCAGAAGCGGTCGCGCTGACGCGCTCGGGGGTGGTCGTCTGTTCCATCACAACATTCCCATTTCAAGCCGGGCTTCGTCGCTCATCTTGCCGGGGTCCCACGCCGGGTCCCACACCAGATTGACGTCGGCAGACTGAATGCCGGGCACGGCGCAGACGCGGATTTCGACTTCGCCGGGCATCGATTCGGCTACCGGGCAGAGCGCGGTGGTCAACGTCATCGTGATGGTGGCGTGGCCGTTATCGACTTCAACCCCGTAAATCAGGCCAAGATCATAGATGTTCACCGGGATTTCCGGATCGTGGATCTGGCGCAGGGCGGCGACCACTTCATCGACGATGTCGCTGCTGGCATCGGTCACCGGCTCGGGCTTGGCCTTGAGGAAGCCATCAAGATAGTCGGGCTTGTGGTCTGCAGCCTGCGCTTCGGCCAGTGCACGCAGCGGCGGCGCTTTCGCCACCAGCTTGGCTTCGCCCACTTCTTCGACTTCAAACGCGCGTTCGGTCATGATTTCACCCCAAAAATACGGGAAACACGGGCAAGGCCATCCACCAGCCGATCGACATCGCGCGGGCTGGAATAAAGGCCGAAACTGGCACGGGCGGTAGCCGGCACGCCAAGCAGGTTCATCAACGGCTGGGCGCAATGATGCCCGGCGCGGATGGCCACACCCGCTTCATCCAATATGGTGCCGATGTCGTGCGGATGCACCCCCTGCATGGTGAAACTCAGGATACCGGCACTGTCTTCCGGGCCCCACAGTTGGATGCTGTTCAGGCCGGAGAGGGCTTCGCGCGCCTGTTTGACCAGCGCCGATTCATGAACGTGGATGCGGTCGATGCCGATGCCTTCCACATAGTCGATGGCGGCGGCCAGCCCGATGACGCCTTCGATGTGCGGCGTGCCGGCTTCGAAGCGGCCGGGCGGCGGGGCATAGGTCGTCTTTTCGAAGGTCACCGTTTCGATCATGGCGCCGCCGCCCTGCCATGGCGGCATGGAATCGAGGATTTCGGCGCGGGCCCACAACACGCCGATGCCGGTCGGGCCATAAAGCTTGTGGCCGGACAGCACATAGAAATCGCAATCCAGCGCCGCCATGTCGAGCGCGAGGCGCGGTGCGGACTGGCAGCCATCGACCATCACCAGCGCGCCTGCGGCATGGGCGGCATCGGCGATACGGCGCACATCGGCGACCCCGCCAAGGACGTTCGACACATGCGCGATGCTGACCAGCTTCGTTTCGGCGCGGATCATCGCGATGAGCGCATCTTCGTCGATGCAGCCATCATCGGTGAGCGGGGCGACGTCGAGCACGGCGCCGCTGCGTTCGCACAGCATCTGCCACGGCACGATATTGCTGTGATGTTCGAGCGCGGAAATCAGGATGCGGTCGCCGGCCTTCAGGCGCTGGCCCCAGCTTTGCGCGACCAGGTTGATGCCTTCGGTGGCGCCGCGCACGAACACCACTTCATCCGGGGAATGCGCGCCGATGAAGCGGGCCACGGTGGCGCGGGCTTCTTCAAAGCGCAGCGTCATGGTGGCAGAGCGTTCGTACACGCCGCGATGCACGGTGGCATAGTCCGGGCCATAAACCCGGGCGATGGCGTCGATCACCGCTTGCGGCTTCTGCGACGTCGCCGCCGTATCAAGATAGGCCCAATCGCCGGCGAGGCCGGGGAAATCGCCCTTCAGATCGAGCAATGCAGGCGCGGTCGCCACGGTCACGACATGGTCTCCATCAGCGCGCTGATCTCGGCTTCCAGCGTCTCGGTGGTGGCTTCGTCCAGCCCTTCCAGCGCGTCCGACAAGAAGGCGCGGGTCAGCAGGGCGCGGGCCTGCACCGGCGGCACCCCGCGGCTGTTCATGTAGAAAAGCGCGTTCTTATCAATTTCACCGATGGCGGCACCGTGGGCGCACTTCACATCGTCGGCAAAGATCTCCAGCTCGGGCTTGGCGTTGGCGGTGGCGCCTCTGTTCAGCAGCAGCGCCTTGAACGACTGGCTGGCATCGGTCTTCTGGCCTTCGCGCGCCACGGCGACCTGGCCCAGATAGGATGTGGTGGCCGTGCCGCCGGCCACCGCGCGCACGATCTGGCGGCTGGTGGCGCCCGGGCCGACATGGCGCACGGTGGTGACCAGTTCGATGGTCTGTTCGCCCTGGCCGATCAGGATCGCGCCAAGCTGGAAATCAGCGCCATCGTGCAGCGTCACGTCGAGCGCGATGCGGCCATAGGCGCGGCCTGAATCAAGAATGGTCAGCCGGCAGGCAGCGCCGGCACCGATGCTGATGGCAAGGTGGCGGATGCCCTCGGCGCTGGCACGAATGATATCGGCATGGGTTTCGCCGGCCGGGACCACGACCGGCTCAACCGCGACCGGCCAGTGACGGGCGACGGCGTCCAGCTTGCTGTAGCGCCAGGCTTCGTCCTTGCGGGTGGGCAGCGCGCTCATGCCGCGATGGCGGAATAGCCTTCCGCCTCCAGCTTGTGCGCCAGTTCCGCGCCGCCCGAATGCACGATGCGGCCATCCATCAGCACGTGGATATGATCGGGCACCACATAATCGAGCAGGCGCTGATAATGGGTGATCAGCAGCGTCGCCCGCTCCGGCCCACGCATGCTGTTGATGCCGTCCGAAACCACGCGCAGTGCGTCAATGTCGAGGCCGGAATCCGTTTCGTCGAGCACGGCGAGGAACGGCTGCAGGATGTGCATCTGCACCATTTCGTTGCGCTTCTTTTCGCCGCCCGAAAAACCCTGGTTCACCGCGCGCTTCATCATGTCGAAGGGCAGGCCGAGCTTTTCAGCCGCCGCCTTGGCGATTTTCATGAATTCCGCGCCCGACAGTTCGGCCTCGCCGCGCAGGGTGCGCTGGGCGTTCAAGGCGGTGCGCAGGAACAGCAAGTTCGACACGCCGGGGATTTCCACCGGATATTGCAGGCCCAAAAAGAGCCCGGCGGTGGCGCGCTCGTGCGGGGCCTTGGCCAGCAGATCTTCGCCGCGGAAGGTCACGCTGCCGCCGGTCACTTCATAGCCGGCGCGGCCGGCCAGCACGTAGGACAGCGTGGATTTGCCCGAGCCATTGGGGCCCATGATGGCATGCACTTCGCCGGAATTCACGGTCAGCGTCAGGCCCTTCAGGATGGTCTTACCATCAATTTCGGCGGTGAGATTGTCGATCACGAGCATTTTGGGGGCAGTCCTTAACGGGTCTGGTTCTGGCGCTTGACGATGGTGACCACCGCCTGTTCGCGCAGTTCTTTTTCAATCACACCAACGCTGGCTTCGGCGACAATTTCGGCCTGCTGCGGCGTATGATTGGGGTGGCCGAGACGATCAAACGAGGCGACCTTGAGCGTAAGGGCATTGCGGATCGGCCTGCAGGCCTTCACCGCTTCGATGGCGATGCTGCCGGCGGGATCGGTCGCCACATCGGCAGCGGCGATCTTGCCATCGACGCATTTTCCGTAATCGGCGGTCAGCGTGTCCAGCTCGGTGCGCAGTTGCTGGCCTTTGGGATCGGCACGCGGCGCCGCCGCATCGCAGGCGGCGAGACTGAGCAGCAAGATGGCAATTGCCAACCTCATCCCACGCTGCCTTCCAGGCTGATGCCAAGCAGTTTCTGCGCTTCGACTGCGAATTCCATCGGCAATTGCTGCAGCACTTCGCGGCAGAAACCGTTGACGATCAGGCTGACGGCGGCTTCCGCGTCCAGCCCGCGCGACTGGGCATAAAACAGCTGGTCGTCGCTGATCTTGGAGGTGGTGGCTTCATGCTCGATGGTGGCGCTGGGGTTGCGCACTTCGATATAGGGCACGGTGTGGGCGCCGCACTGGCTGCCCAGCAGCAGCGAATCGCACTGGGTGTGGTTGCGCGCGCCTTCCGCTGATGCGGCCACGCGCACCAGGCCGCGATAGGTGCCGCTCGACCGGCCAGCGCTGATGCCCTTCGATACGATGGTAGAGGTGGTGTTCTTGCCCAGATGGATCATCTTGGTGCCGGTATCGGCCTGTTGGCGATTGTTGGTCACGGCCACCGAATAGAATTCACCGACCGAGCCGTCGCCCGACAGCACGCAGCTGGGATATTTCCAGGTGATGGCGCTGCCGGTTTCCACCTGCGTCCAGCTCACCTTGCTGTTCTTGCCCAGGCAGTTGGCGCGCTTGGTGACGAAATTATAGATGCCGCCCTTGCCTTCGGCGTCGCCGGGATACCAGTTCTGCACGGTGGAATATTTGATTTCGGCATCATCCAGCGCGACCAGTTCGACCACGGCGGCGTGCAGCTGGTGTTCATCGCGCATCGGGGCGGTGCAGCCTTCGAGGTACGAGACATAGCTGCCCTTGTCGGCGATGATCAGCGTGCGTTCAAACTGCCCGGTGTTGGCGGCGTTGATGCGGAAATAGGTGCTCAATTCCATCGGGCAGCGCACGCCTTCCGGGATGTAGACGAAGGTGCCATCGGAAAAGACGGCGCAGTTCAGGCAGGCAAAATAATTGTCCGTCACCGGCACGACGCTGCCCAGCCACTTCTTCACCAGATCGGGAAATTCCTTCACCGCCTCGCTGATCGAACGGAAGATGACCCCGGCCCTTTCCAGTTCGGCCCGGAAGGTGGTGGCGACGGACACGCTGTCGAACACGGCGTCCACCGCGATCCGGCGCGAGCCTTCAACGCCGGCGAGCATCTTTTGCTCCTCGATCGGGATGCCGAGCTTTTCATAGGTGCGGCGGATTTCAGGATCGAGCTCGTCCAAGGATGCCAGAGTCGGCTTGGGCTTGGGCGCGGCGTAATAATAAGCGTCCTGGTAATCGATCGGCGCGATATCGAGCTTGGCCCAATCCGGGCTTTCCATCTTTTCCCACTTGGCAAAGGCCTTCAGCCGCCAGTCGAGCAGCCATTCCGGCTCGCCCTTCTTGGCAGAGATGTAGCGGACGGTATCGGTGGTCAGGCCCTTTGGGGCCATTTCCGATTCAACGTCGGTGGAAAAACCCCATTTGTAGGTGGCGAGATCGGCCACCGCCGCACGCGCTTCTGCATCCTGGATGGGGGCATCCTGAACAGGGCTATGCGCCACGGCAGTGGCTATCACGTCTTCGGACATCATCGTCTCTTTCAGTCGTTCAATCGACCAGCGCCAGGGCCGGCGCGGTCACTGATGCCGCCGCTGCCGCCGGCCGCACCAGATCAGCCAGTGTCACAGCGGCAAGGGCGCTGCGCACGGCCTGGTTGATCGGGCCCCAATGGCCCCGGACTGCGCAATGGCCTTCCATCGCGCAGTCGGTCACGTCGTTGCCGGCGCAGCTGGTCAGCGCAATCGGGCCATCCACGGCCTCCACGATATGCGCCACGCTGATGCTGGCGGGTTCGCGGGACAAGGCAAAGCCGCCGGCCACGCCGCGTGACGCGGTCAGCAGGCCGGCGCGGGCCAGCGTGCCCATCAACTTGGCCACGGTGGGCGCCGGGATCGCCGTCAATTCCGCCACGCGCGCTGCCGACAGCTTCACACCGGGCTCGCGCGCCGCTGCGGCCATCACGACGACTGCATAATCAGCAAGGTTGGTAAGACGAATCAAGCGCCGGTTCCCGAAGCGTCCGCAAAGTGGACAAATCTGGTCTTCTTATGCGGGTCGGGCCGAATGGTGTCAAGTTTTGCGCCGCTTTGAACTCAGGCGATCCGCACCAGGCTGGGCAGGCCGGGCAGTTGCCGGCGTTGGGTCATGGTGAGCAGGGTGAGCGGCGCAAGCTGGGCCTGGAAGCGCGCCGGCGTGAGACCGGTGAAAGTCCGGAATTCACGGATGAAATGCGCCTGATCATAAAAGGCATCACCGGCCGCATCCGACCAGTTCTGCGCTTCGCCCAGACCCATCCGCACCGCGGCACTCAGCGCCCGATATTTGCGCGACAGCAGCTTGGGCGATGCGCCATAAAGCCGGTGAGTGAGCCGCTCTACCGAGCGTGATGACATGCCCGATGCCGCCACCAGCGTATCCACCTGCGGATTGGGGCTGGCGGTCAACCATTCATCGGTCAGCCGGGTGAACCAGCTGGCGGCATGGCGGTTCGCGGCCAGTCGCGTCTGCAGGAAATCGGTGACCACGCGGCAGCGGCTGTTGTTGGTGGTTTCGCTGGCCAGCGCGTCCATCAGGCTTGTCACCAGCGCCGGCGGCAACACGCTGCCCAGGTCGGTGGCGTTGTCAGCCAGTTCGTCAGCCGAAATCCCGATCAACTCGGCCCAGCCCAGGGGCAGCAGGCCAACGCCAAACAGCCGCAGCCGCGTGTCGGCCGCGTAATGGGTGGGCGCGGTGGTCGGCCCTTGCAGGATGGCCCCGCCGCTTTCCCATTGTTTTCCCGAACCGTAGTTGGTGCGTCCGACGCCATCCAGCAGCAGCCGAATCTGGCCCAATTCGGCGCGCATCAGATCGGTAAAGCCCGGCGCAGCGGTTTCGAACCAATAAAGCGACGACACGTGCAGTCGCAACGCCACGGGCGGCTCGAAATACTGGATCGAAATCATGGCCTGCCCTCCCCGGCTGGTCACGCCTTGCCCGCTGCGGCTCTGTCGCCTGTAGCCCCGTATGCATTGCAACATTGTTACAGTGCCAGAAAACAACCACTTTGGCAAAGCGCCCCAAAAAAAGCGGCCCGGACAGCAGAGCCATCCGGGCCGTTCAAGTTCGGGAAT
>NZ_JANPML010000011.1:0-4424 GCF_031422795.1 Sandarakinorhabdus sp. | reverse complement strand
CGCCACGCTGATGCCCTATGGCCGCTTCCTCGCCGCCTGCGAGGCGACCGGCTATGACGTGGAACTGTTGCAGGCCCGGTTTGGGCGCGGCCTTGAACAAGTCGCGCACCGTCTGATGACGTTGCACCGCCCCGGCGCGCGCGGGGTGCCGTTCTTCTTCCTGCGCGTCGATCGTGCCGGCACCATCTCCAAATCCTTTGCGCCGGGCCCGTCACCGCTGCCGGTGGCGGGTGGCTGTGCGCTCTGGCACGTCTATCATGCCTTTGATCATCCCGGCGAAATCCGCCGGCAATTGGTGGAACTGGAAGACGGCCAGCGTTTCCTCACTCTGGCCCGCAGCGTGCGCACCGCGGCCATGCCGTGGGGTGGCGCGCGGCCCAGTTTCGCCATTGCCATCGGCTGCGACACCGCCCATGCCGCCGCTCTGTCATGGAGCGCTGGTATCGAATTGAATGGCCCGGCCGCGCCGATTGGCCCCGGCTGTGCCGCCTGCCACCGCGCCGCCTGCCGTCAGCGCGGCCTGCCACCCGCCAATGCCCACCTGGCCTTCGATGAACGCCAGCGCGGCCTGACCCCCTTCCGCTTCACCGATGAATGAAAGGCCTGCCATGACCAGCAATCCCGCTCTTGCCGGAGTCGAAATCAAGGGCGCCATGCAGCCCGGTTACGACACCATCCTCACCCCCGAAGCGCTGGCCTTCGTCGCCCAGCTGCACCGCATGTACAATCCGACACGGGCAGCGCTGCTGCGCGCGCGCGATCAGCGGCAGGCGTGGATCAACGAAGAAGGCTTCATCGGGTTCGCGCCGGAATATTCGTCGATCCGTGACGATCGTTCGTGGACTGTGCGTGCCGCGCCGGCTGATCTGAACGATCGCCGCGTCGAAATCACCGGGCCATGCGACCGCAAGATGGTGATCAACGCGCTCAACAGCGGCGCGCAATGTTTCATGGCCTGCCTGGAAGACGCCTCGGCACCGACGTGGGACGTGATGGTGCAGGGCCAGATCAATCTGCGCGATGCGGCCGCCGGCACGATCAGCCTTGAAGACAAGGGCAAGACCTACAAGCTGAACGACAAGACCGCCGTGCTGATCTGCCGCCCGCGTGGCTGGCACCTCGATGAAGCGCATCTGGTGGTGGATGGCGAACGGGTGGCCGGTGCTATCTTCGATTTCGGCCTGTATTTCTTCCACAATGCCACCGCGTTGCTGGCCAGAGGCAGCGGCCCCTATTTCTATCTGCCCAAGCTGGAGCACAGCCTGGAAGCGCGGCTGTGGAACAATGTCTTCATCACTGCCCAGTCGATGCTGAATCTGCCGCTTGGCACCATCCGCGCCACCGTGCTGATCGAAACCCTGCCCGGCGCCTTCATGGCGGAAGAAATCCTCTATGAACTGAAGGATCACATCACCGCGCTGAACTGCGGCCGCTGGGATTATATCTTCAGCTATATCAAGACCTTCCAGAACGATGGCACCAAGCTGCTGCCCGACCGCGCTGCCGTTACCATGAAAGTGCCGTTCATGGCCGCCTATGCCGCGCACGTGGTGCGGGTGTGCCACCGCCGCGGGGCCCACGCCATGGGCGGCATGAGTGCCTTCATCCCGGTGAAGGACGATGAAGCCGCCAATGAAGCGGCGTTTGCCGCCGTGCGCGCCGACAAGGAGCGCGAAGCCACGCTGGGCCATGATGGCACGTGGGTCGCGCACCCCGGCCTGGTTGGCGTGGCGCGTGAGGTGTTCGACCGGTTGATGCCGACACCGAACCAGCTGCAGGTGATCCCGGCCGGCGAGGCGACGCTGGCTGATCTGGTGACGCCGCCCGATGGCCCGCGCACGCTGGCGGGCATGACAAACAACATCAACGTGGGCATCGGCTATGTCGCGGCCTGGCTGCGCGGGCAGGGCGCCGTGCCGCTGCACAATCTGATGGAAGATGCCGCCACAGCCGAAATCAGCCGCACGCAATTGTGGCAATGGCGCAAGAACGGCGCGACGCTGGACAGCGGTGAAGCGGTGGATGCTGCCCTCATCACCCGGGTCACCGAGGAACAGCTGGCGGTGTACAAGGCCCAGGTGGGGGACAATTTCTTCGCCGCCGGCAAATATAAGGAAGCCGCCGAGCTGTTCCGCACGCTGGTGCTGGCCGACCGGCTGGAGCCATTCCTGACCAGCCCGGCCTATGATTTCTACTTCGCGAAGTGAGCGATCCTGCGCCCCTCCCGCTTGCGGGAGGGGCAGCAAGACTTACTGCTCGCGGAAACCCCCCTTTGGCGCCGGCAGGCCCATCTCCGCGATCATGGCGGGGGTGACCTTATCCTTGTACTTGTTGCCGAAATTGCTGCGGACATAGTTGATCACGTCGGCAATTTGGCTGTCGGTCAGTGAACCGCGGAACCACGGCATGCCGTTCTTGCCGCCGGTGACGACCATGATCGGATAGCCAGCGGCTTCCAGCGCGCCATTCTTGGCCAACGCCGGAATCTTGCCGGCGCCTTCGCCGCCAGCTGCGTTGGCCATGTGGCAGGCCTGGCAGATGTTCTGATAGACTACGGCCCCAGGATGCGGGGCAGCCGGGGCCTTGGCGGGCTTCTGGGCGAGGGCGGGAGCCGCAACAAGCGCGGCAGCGAGCAGGACAAAACGCATTGATCAGGCCTCCAGGGCGCGGGCATGCAAGCGGGTGACGGCATCGAGCGACGACAGGATCGCGCCTTCCATCCAGCAGCCGATATAGGACGCATGTTCGCCGGCCAGCACCAGCCGGTTATCGACCGCGACCAACGTCTGATAATGTTCCTTGCGGGTGTCCTCGTTCCACATGGCGCAGCAGCCCAAGGTGAACGGCACCCGGCTCCACGCCACGGTGGCGCCGCCGATGAATTCTTCTTTGTAGCGGCCGGGGTGAAACACGCTGCCCTGCTCCAGCGCGCGGGCGATGCGTTCTTCGGGTGTCATGCCGGCAAATTTGTAGCTTGACGGACCGAAGGTGTAAGCCCCCAGGATCACCGCCGGCCCGTCGCTGTGCAACTTGCCCGACGGATAGGAGATCATGCTGATCTCGCGGTCGGTGAAGCTGATGCCACCATAAATGGCTTCATCTTCTTCCCAGAAGCGGCGCTTGAATTCGAGGCCGACCTTCACGCTATTGGAATAGGGGATGGCGTGGATGGCGGCATCGAGGCCGGGTGAGCAATCGACATCGATCTGGCTCAGCACCGACAGCGGGATGGTGCACACGCAATAATCGGCTTCGGTGGTGCTGGTGACGCCGCTGCCGGTGTCCTTGTGGGTGACGGTCACCTTGCCGCCCTGCTGGCTGATGCTGGTCACCTTCTGGTTGTACCGGATCTTGCCATCGACTTGGCGGGCAAAGCCGCGACCGATCATGCCCATGCCGCCCACCGGCTGGAACATCGCATGCTGGTGATCGATGTTCATGTGTTGAGAGACGGTGCTCCAGATGCCGCTGTCGAGAATATCCTTGAACTGGTGCGGTTCAGACGGGATGGGTTCACCCAGCACGCCGCCGCCCTGCGGCCGCGCAAAGCCGCGCCGGCGCGACGAGCGATAGTTTTTCGAATATTTGAAATTCTCGTCCAGCGCGCCCCACTCGCGCAGCGCCATGCGCAGGCGGTCGCCGTCTTCCTTGGTCATCACTGAATCAAGGCTGCGATTGTCGATGGCTTTCGACAGCAGTTCGGCCACATTGCCGTCCCAATCGGCGTGCAGCTCGCGGTAGCGCATCGGCTTGCCGCCAAAGGCCTTGGCCGAATGCACCAGCGCCTGCTGGTTCATCTGGATGAAAGGCTCCAGCGCCACGCCGAATTTCTTGCAATAATGCAGCAGGGCGCGGTGGTGATAGGGAATGCGCCATGGGCCGGGATTGAGATAATTGCCGTCAGCAAAGCCTACTTTCTGCGTGGCGCCGCCCAATTCGGTATAGGTGTCGCCGCCATACAGCGACCAGTTTCGGCCGCCCGGGCGATTGTTATACTCCAGGATCTGCACCTCATATCCGGCCTTGGCCAGTTCGTGGGCGGCCAGCATCCCGGCGAGACCCGCGCCCAGCACCACAACCTTGGTGCCCGGCCGTGCGCCCTGCAGATTGGGCGGCCCGGCGAATTGGGTTTCCTTGGCATGGCCCAGCACTTCCATCGCCTGATAGAGCACAGCTGTGCCCGCCATCATGCCAATGGCGCGCAGCACTTCGCGGCGCGTCGGACCCTGTTCTACCCAGTTCATTGGAATGATATTCCCCCTTGCCTTACAGCTTCATCAACTCTGGCAGGCGTTTTGTCCGGTGACCAGTGCCAACGAAGATAGGACGATGCGATGCGCATTCACCTTCAGGCCGGATAGTGGCGAAATGACGGGGATTTCAGCCGCTCAGTGGTCGGGCGACGATTAACCCAAGTTTCCGTA
>NZ_JANPML010000010.1:0-12165 GCF_031422795.1 Sandarakinorhabdus sp. | reverse complement strand
AAAGCTGAACAGATCATCGGCATAGGCTTCCTGATGCGAACGGATGTTCTCGTTCAGGTAGAACAGGCCAACGACGCCGGTGAGGCTGCCGCTATCCCACTTCAGCTGCACTTCCTGGCTGAACTGGCGTTGATTGATGCCAACGAACACATCGCCCAATTCCACTTCGGTCGCATCGATATCGATGAACAGATCGGGATCGAGCTTGCGCCAGCTGGTGATACTGGAAAGGGTGATGGCATCCGAAAGCGACCAGTTGGCGGTGACGTTGACGCCCCAATGATCCAGCCGCTGGCCTTGATTGCCGCGGAAGCTGGTGGACGCCTTGAAATCATAGGCACCATAGGGCGCCGCCGGCACCAGTGTGCGCGCACCGGCGGGGAACAGGCTGGTTTGCGTCAGCGGCGCGGTGGCATAGCCCAGGGTGAGCGCGTTGCGCTGGCGGTTGTAATCGCCAGAAACCAGGATTTCGAGCGCATCGGTGGGCTTGGCGCGCACGATGCCACGGAATGTCAGGCTGTCGCGATCATTATACTCGCGGCCGGTGCGCGGATCCGTAACCAGCCCATCGCGCTTGTCGTATTGGCCGGCCAGGCTGAGCGCCAACCTGTCACCGACCAGCGGCGCCGAGACATAGCCGTTCAAGATGATCTGATTGTAGCTGCCATACAGCGCCGAGCCGGCGGCCTTGAATGTGTTCAGGTCGGGCTTGCGGCTGACGATGGAAATCGCACCGCCGGTGGTGTTCTTGCCATAAAGCGTGCCCTGCGGGCCGCGCAGCACTTCGATGCGCTCCACGTCGAAAAGGTTCAACAGCGCACCCTGGATGCGGGAGAGATAAACGCCATCCACATAGACGCCAACCGCCGGATCGAAGGTTTGCAGCGCATCAGGCTGGCCGATGCCGCGGATGAAGATATTGGCGCTGGCCGCCGAACCGCGGCCCTGCACCAGATTGAGGTTGGGCGCGGCGGCCTGCAGGCCGGACAGATCAACTGCCTGATATTTCTGCAGATCAGCCTGGCTGAACGCAGTGACGGCCACCGGCACGTCGATCAGCCGTTCATCGCGGCGGCGGGCCGAAACGACGATTTCGGCATCGTTCACCACGGCGTCGCCAGCGGCGGCAGTTTGGGCAGCAGCTGGCAGGCTGGCAAGCAAGCCAGCCGTAGCCAGCAGAGCGAGGCGGAAATTCGGGCGGATGTTGGCAGCGATCATGTGCATTCTCCCCACAGCGGGCGCCTGTTTGGCGCCGGTCTTGCGTGACTGATGCTGATGCAATACTGAAACCTGAACCATGATTCAACTCTTGAAACAGCAGAGTGCGCTTGACCGGTGATCTGGGATGGGATTGGAACAACGGTGTGACCGCGACGCCACAGACTTCGGCCAAGACGCCGCGCACCGAAAGGGGCCGGAAAACACTGCGCCTGATCCTGGACGCGGCCGCAGAGGAATTCGGCATACGCGGCTATCACGAGGGCAGTATCGCCCGCATTGCCCAGCGCGCCGGCGTCGCCATCGGCAGTTTTTACACCTATTTCGATTCAAAGGAGGCGGTGTTCCGCGCCCTTGTCGCCGACATGAGCCGGCAGGTGCGCGAACATGTTGTGCCCTGCATCCTGGCGGCGCCTGATCGGCTGGCGGGCGAACGCGCTGGCCTGGCCGCCTATCTGGATTTCGTGCGCACCCACAAGGCGCTGTATCGCATTATCGATGAAAGCGCCTTCGTGGCCGAAGATGCCTATCGCCGCCACTATGTCGATGTCGCCGATGGCTATGCCGTATCGCTGCAACAGGCGTTCGGGCGCGGTGAGATTCGGGGCGGGATTTCGGATGGCGACTGGCAGGTGCGGGCCTGGGCCATCATGGGCATGAACGTGTTTCTGGGCCTGAAGTTTGGCGTGTGGGACGACAGCCGCCCAGTGGAAGAAATCGCCGCAGCCGCGCACGCCCTGATCGCCGACGGGCTGTCCCCGCCGCGCTGAAATGTCCGACCGCGCTTTTTCGCCGCCGCGCCCTTGAACATTACACGAATGTAATTATCTCCCGTTCAGCCGGCACCGGTCGCGTCCTTTTTCCCCCCAAGGACCCGGACACTGCCGGGTCGCAGGCGCTCTCCCCACCTTGGGGCGCCCGCGACTGCCGGCACCAAAGGCCAGCTGGTCGGCGGCGCGTCAGCCGTGCCGGTCAGCCCGGTCCACCACGCCGGCCACAGCCATCGCCACGGCAAAGCCCAGCAAGGCCAGTGCGCCCATGCCCGCTGGCGGCAGCGGTTCACCGGGCAAAGCATTGATCAGCGCGAGCACCAACGCTGCGCCAAACCAGCCGATCGCTGGCCGCGCCGCCAAGCCGGCTTTTCCGCGCGCTGCCACCCACAGGCACATGGCCAGGCCGAGCAGGCCGAGTTCCACCAGCATTTCCAGCGCCGGCAGGTTCCACAGGCTCAGGCCCAGCTTTGGGCCGGTGAAACCCAGCGGCAGATCGGGCCGGTGCACCAGCAAATCGGCCAGCCAGTGCGAGAACACCACCACGCCGATCAGCCAGCCTGCCCTTCCCCACAACCGCACCGCCAACAGCCCGGCCAGCAGCGACCACAGCAATGCCGCCGGCAGGCTGTGACTGTAGGGCATGAATTCCAGCACGAGCGGCGAGCCGGGCAACGACGGATCGAGACGGAGCCGCTCCACCCCGGCAATCACCAGGATGCCCCACACAATATCAACAAGTTGCGCCGCGCCGACACAGGCCCAGAACGGCAATTGCGGTCGCATCGCCTTGGCCACCACCGATGCCGCGAAATGCCCGATGAACATCAGCGCTTGGCCTTGAACGGCCAATCGGTCACGCCGCCGGCCCACAGCGCCCACCACACGATCACCGGCTGGGCCAGCAGACGCGGCACGTGATAGCCCATGCCCGCCACTTGCCCGCCCAGCGCGATGCCTTCCAGGGCATGTTTGATGTTGGCCGGGAAAACGCACACCGCATAGGCTGCCAGCCCCCAGGCCGCAGCAACCCGCAGGCGCGGCAGCATCAGGCCGATGGCGCCGGCGATTTCCGCGACGCCGGTGGCCAGCACCACTTCGCGCGGGAACGGTACCCATGCGGGCATGATCGGCAAAAAGCCTTCCGGGCTTTTCAGATGGACATAGCCGACAAAGCCATAGGCCAGCGCCAGCACCAGCCGGGCCAGCCGCCGCGTGAGACTATCAGGCTTCACCGGGTATCCTGTGGCGCTCGTTCACCGACCGGCCGCATCCCGGGCCAGCGCTGCCGCCAGATCAGCGTCGCGCTGCAATCGGCTGTCACCCATGGTCTGCAGCATCAGAACCACGCCGAACTGGCGCACGCTGTCGGCCATGAACAAGGTGCCGGCGGCACCGCCCCAGCCATAGGCATCGACCGCGCTGCCAGCCCAACCCGCTCTGCTGCGGCTGCCGCCGGCGCGCGTATCGAACAGGGTCACCCGCCCACCAGCGCCAAAGCCATTTTCCGTGTCAAAGAACACGCCAGGCGGCATCAGATTGCTGGTCGCCAGTCGGGCCGTGCCGCGCGGCAGGATGGTGCGGCCATCAAATTCGCCTTCGTTCAGCACCATCTGGGCAAAGCGGGCATAATCGCGCGCCGAACCAACGAGGCCGCCGCCGCCCGACAGCAGGCGCGGCCGCGTAGTATATCCATCCTTTTCCAGCATCGAAATCGGGATGGGCTTGTCGAGCACCTTGGTGGTGCCCGGCGCCGTCCACAGATAATTCGCGGCCAGGCGGCCCTTGTCCTTGGCCCAGAAACCGGTGTCCTTCATGCCCAGCGGGCCCAATATCTGCTGCTCCAGCACCTTGTCGAAGCTCATGCCGGTCAGCCGTTCCAGCAGTGCGCCGGCAACATCGAGGCTGATCGAATATTTCCACGCCGTGCCCGGATCCAGCGCCAGCGGCAGGCCCGCCAACGCGGTGGCCATCACCTGCAGATCAGGCAAGGCGCCATCGCCGGGCTGCAGGAAGGCCGGCACGCTGCCGGGCTGGATGCCCAGCCGCTTATATTCCTTCTCCAACGGGCCATTGCCGTTGATCGTGTACGAAAACCCTGCCGTGTGGGTAAGCAGGTGGCGCACGGTGATCGGGCGCGCTGCGGCACGCGATTCGAGGCTCTTGTCCGGATCGACCAGCACCTTCATGTCGCGGAATTCCGGCATGATATCGGCGATCGGCTGGTCCAGCTTCAATTCGCCGGTGGCAATGCGCTGCATGATGGCCATCGCCGTGATCGGTTTTGTCATCGAATAGATGCGCCACAACGTGTCGGGCGTGGCCTTCTCGCTGCCGCCGAACGCCGTCACCCCGGCCGACAGGAATATCGGCTTGTGCCGGCCCGGCTCCACCAACGCCACCACCGCACCGGGCACGCTGCCTTTGGCGACATAGGCATCGATCAACGCTTGCACCGCATCATGGCGCAGCGGCGCCGGGCGACGCATCGACAGCTGCGCCGCCGCCGGCCCCCCAGTCCCTACCCCTGCAGCTGCAAGCGCCACAGCCGACAGCATCTGGCGGCGATCAAAAGCAAGCATCATTCAAACTCCTTCCAACAGCCGCGCCGCCTGGGCGCGGGCTTCGGGCGTCACATCGGCACCTGACAGCATGCGGGCAATCTCTTCCTGACGGGCGTCGCCGTCAAGCTGGGCAAGCCGGGTGCGGGTGATGCCCGCGTCCACGGTTTTTTCGATGCGCCATTGCGTGTGGCCACGCGCGGCCACCTGCGGGCTGTGGGTGACCACCAGCACCTGGGCTTCATCGGCCAGCCGCGCCAGCCGATCGCCAATGGCCGATGCCACCGCGCCGCCCACGCCGCGATCAATCTCGTCAAAGATCATGGTGCCGGCACTGCCCGCGCTGGCCAGCGCCACTTTCAGCGCCAGGATGAACCGAGAAAGCTCTCCGCCCGACGCAATCTTGATCAGCGGCGCAAAATCGGCGCCGGGGTTGGTGGCGATTTCATACTCGGCCCGCTCCTGCCCTTCCGGGCCCCATTCGCTGGCAGGCAACGGCGTAATGCGTGTCCGAAACCGGGCCGTATCCAGTTTGAGCGGCTTCAGTTCCGCCGCCACGGCCGCATCCAGCCGAACGGCAGCCTTGGCCCGCGCCGCGCTCAAGCCTACAGCCGCACGGCCATAGGCCGCCTCGGCCGCCTTCACCGCCGCATCAAGGGCCACCAGCCCTTCCACGCCAGCCACCAGTGCATCGGCACGGGCCTTCAGCGCGGCGGCCAGATCCGGCAGGGCTTCGGCCTCCACCTTGTGCTTGCGGGCAACCCCGCGCAGCTCAAACAGGCGGCTTTCGACCTGCTCCAGCCGGGCCGGATCGGCATCCAGCGCATCGCCGGCTTCGGCCAGACGGGTTTCCGCTTCGCCGGCTTCAACCAGCGCCCGGTCAAGCGCTTCCAGCGCCGCGGTGAGCAAGGGATGTTCGGTTGAAATCCGGTCAAGCCGGCGCGCACCCTGGCCCAAAGCGGCACTGCCCTGGCCGAACAGGTCGGAAATGGTCGTCAGATCGTCGGCCAACCGCGCGCCCTTCTGCATGGCGGCCCGGGCCAGCGCCAGTTCGGCTTCCTCCCCGGGTTGGGCATCCAGCGCCTCAAGTTCGGCCACGGCATGATCCAGCCACTCGCGATCGCGCTGGTCGGCGGCCAAGCGCTCCCGTGCAGCTTCGGCCACCGCACTGGCCTCCCGCCAGGCCGACCAGGCAGCGCCAGTGGCGGCCAGCGGCGCCGATAGCCCGCCAAACTGATCGAGCAAGGCGCGGTGCCCCTTGGGGCTGAGCAGCCCGCGTTCGTCATGCTGGCCGTGGATTTCGACAAGACACCCGCCCAACTCGCGCAGCAGGGCCGCCGATACCGGCTGATCGTTGACAAAGGCGCGGCTGCCGCCGTCCGCCTTCAACTGGCGGCGCAGGATGATCGCGCCGTCTGCATCCAGATCATTGTCGGCCAGCAGAGCGCGGGCCGGATGATCAGCTGCCACTGAAAATTCGGCCACCACGCGCGCCATATCGGTGCCGGCCCGCACCAGCGACGCATCCGCCCGGCTGCCAAGCACCAGGCCCAACGCATCCAGCAGGATCGACTTGCCGGCCCCGGTCTCGCCGGTGAGCACGGCAAGCCCAGGCCCACGAGGACTGGGCGTGAACTCGATGGCCAGCGCTTCGATGAGCACGACATTCTGAATGGCAAGCGCGGTGAGCACGAGCCCCTGTTAGCCCATCGCACGGCAACCATGCGAGAGGCATTTTCACAGGCGCAAACAGCGCCAATCCGCCATTCGCGCTTGCACTTGGGCCAGAATCGAATATAGCCGCGTCCTTCTTCGTCAATCCGGGGTGTCTTGCCCGGCAATTTGCCATGGTAATCGCCAGTGCAAATCCAGGCTTGGGTTCTCCCGCCGGTTGATGGATCAAGAAACGATTTCAGATTGATGGATACAGGTGCCTCATGGCCGTTCCCAAGCGCAAGACTTCGCCTTCCCGCCGCAACATGCGTCGTAGCCACCACGCGTTGACCGCGACCCCGTTTCAGGAATGCCCGAATTGCGGCGAACTGAAGCTGCCGCACAACCTGTGCGGTGCCTGCGGTTTCTATAACGGCCGCGAAGTCGTCGCCGTCGAAGCCTGATCCTGGCACCCGGCAGGCTCGCCCGGTTCATATGACAGGCACGCCAAACCGGGATCCGGTCATTGCGCTTGATGTGATGAGCGGCGAAGCTGGCGCCGCCGAAGCCGTTGCTGCGGCTGATATCGCCGCCGAACGCTATCCGCGGCTGAGCTTCCTGCTGTTCGGCCACCAGACTGTAATCGCTGCAGAATTGGCGCGCTGGCCGCGGCTTGCAGCGCGCACCCAGATCATCCACAGCGATGATGTGGTCGCCATGGGCGACAAGCCCAGCCAAGCCCTGCGCCGCGCCCGCACCACTTCGATGGGCATGGCCATTGATGCCGTCAAGCAAGGCAAGGCCAATGCGGCCGTATCGGCCGGCAACACAGGTGCCCTGATGGCGATGTCGCTATTTTCGCTGCGCACGATGCCCGGCATTGATCGCCCGGCGCTGGCAGCCGTGCTGCCCACCCTGAAATCCGAATCGGTGATGCTCGATCTGGGCGCCAACACCGAATGCGATGCCACCAACCTCGTCCAGTTCGCCGTGATGGGCGCGGCCTTTGCGCGCACCGTACTGGGGCTGGAACGCCCGCGCGTCGCCCTGCTCAACATCGGCGAGGAAGAGCTGAAAGGCACCGGCGAGATTCGCGCCGCCGCCACCGTGCTGAAGGGCGCGCGTCTGCCGATGCAATTCCTTGGCTTTGTCGAAGGCGACAAGATCGGTTCCGGCGATGTCGATGTGGTGGTAACCGATGGCTTTTCCGGCAACATCGCACTGAAGACCGCCGAAGGCACCAGCCGTTTGGTCACTGGCCTGCTCGGCAATGCCTTCCGTTCGACGATCTGGGGCAAACTGGGCTATTTCATCGCCCGCGGCGCGCTTGAATCGCTGCGCGCCCATCTCGATCCCAACGCCCACAATGGCGCGGTATTCCTGGGCCTGAACGGTATCGTGGTCAAAAGCCACGGCGGCGCCAACGCCCGCGGCCTCGCCAATGCCATCGGCGTCGCCCATGATCTGGTCATCGACGATGTCAGCCGCCGCATCCGCGACGATCTCGCCGGCGTGAACATGGCGCTGGCCACCGCAGCCGAGCCCGACGCAGCATGACCAAGCGCCGCTCTGTCATCACCGGCACGGGCAGCTATCTGCCGCAAACCGTGCTGAGCAACGTGGATCTGGCCGCCCGGCTCGACACGTCGGATGAATGGATCATCGAACGCACCGGCATCCGCCGTCGCCACATCGCGGCCGAAGGCGAGTTCACCTCTGATCTGGCGGTTGCTGCTGCCAGACGGGCGCTGGACGCCGCCGGGAAGACGCCGGATGAAATCGATCTGATCATCGTGGCCACCGCCACTCCAGATCAGACCTTCCCGGCCGTGGCCACGGTGGTGCAGCACAAGCTCGGCATGATGCACGGTGTGGCTTTCGACGTGGCCGCAGTCTGTTCGGGCTTTCTTTATGCCCTCACCGTGGCGGATTCGCTGCTGGCCACCGGCGCCCACAATCGCGCGCTGGTGATTGGTGCTGAAACCTTCAGCCATATTCTTGATTGGGAAGACCGCACCACAGCTGTGCTGTTCGGCGATGGCGCTGGCGCGATCGTGCTGGAAGCGCAGCAGCAACCCGGTGACAACGCCAGCGATCGCGGCGTCATCGCCTGCCGCCTGCACAGCGACGGGCGGTACAATGATCTGCTTTATGTCGATGGCGGGCCAGGCTCAACCGGCACCACCGGCAAACTCAGGATGAAGGGCAAGGAAGTGTTCCGGCACGCCGTTGTCAATCTTTCCAGTGTGATGGGCGAAGTTCTTGAGGCTGCGTCTCTGAAGCCGTCGGATGTCGCCTGGGTAGTGCCGCATCAGGCCAACCTGCGTATCCTCGAAGCCACCGCCAAGAAGCTGAACCTGTCGCCCGATCAGGTGGTGGTGACGGTGGATCAACATGCCAACACGTCCGCCGCCTCGGTGCCGCTGGCGCTGGACACGGCGGTGCGCGATGGCCGCATCCAGCCCGGCGATCTGCTGCTGCTGGAAGCCATGGGCGGCGGTTTTACCTGGGGCGCCGCGGCCGTCCGCTGGTAGCCAAATTGCCCCCGGAATCTGGGGTGCGACAATAGGTGTAGCGAATCACGAAAAATCGCGTAAAATCACGCGATAACAGGGCACGCTTGCCGTTTTGTCTCACCACTAATTTCAACCGCTGTCGGGCAGGCAGCAAATGGGGGGAAGTCATGGCCACTACCGCATCTGCAGGGAGCGTGACACGCGCTGATCTGGCCGACTCGGTTCATCGCGAAATCGGTCTGTCGCGAACCGAATCGGCACAACTGGTCGAGCAGGTGCTGGACCGGATCAGCGAAGCGCTGGTTGCCGGCGGCAACGTCAAGATTTCCAGCTTCGGCAGTTTTGTTTTGCGCAGCAAAGGCTTGCGCGTCGGCCGCAACCCCAAGACCGGGGTGGAAGTGCCGATCGAACCGCGCACCGTGCTCACCTTCCGGCCTAGCCAGCTGCTGCGCGAAGCCATCAACAAGTAAGGACTGAGGCGGCCAGAGAAATGGACAGAACGTGACCGACAAATCCGATACAGCGTTCCGCACCATTTCCGAAGCCGCCGACGAGATTGGCGTGCCGGCGCACGTGCTGCGTTTCTGGGAAACCCGATTCACGCAGCTGCAACCGCTCAAGCGCGCCGGCGGGCGCCGTTACTACCGCCCTGTCGACATGACATTGCTGCGCCAGATCAAGGCCCTGCTGCATGATGATGGCATGACCATCCGTGGTGCGCAGCTGGCCCTGGCCGGCAAGGGCGTTGCTGCCAAGGACATTTCGAACGACGCCGCCCCGGCGCCGGTTCCGGCAACGGTGCAGCCGGCCGCTGCCATGGATCGTCAGCGCCTGATGGCCATTCGCGACTCGCTCGTCGCCGCGCTTGCGGCCTGATCGGCTGCCAGTGCGTTGCATTGCCCTGTTCAGTGTGAAAGGCGGGGTCGGCAAGACCGCGCTTTCCGTCAACCTTGCCCATGCCGCCGCCACCGTATCGGGGCGGCGCACCTTGCTATGGGATCTGGATGCACAAGGTGCCGCCAGCTGGTTGCTCAAAATTGAACCGCGCGCCGGCGCCAAGGCGCGCAAGGGGCTGGCCGAAGCCGATCTGGCCGATCTGGTGCAGCCCACCGCATTCCCTAATCTCGACGTGCTCGCCGCTGATCGCTCGCTGCGCCGGCTGGAGGCTGATCTTGCCACGGAAGGTGAAAAGAGGCTGAAGAAGGCGCTGAAATCGCTGGAAGATCGCTATGACAGGATCATCCTCGATTGCCCGCCTGGGCTCACCGAACTGGCTGATCAATTGTTCCGCGCTGCCGATCTGGTGGTGGTGCCGCTGATCCCCTCGCCGCTGTCGACCCGCGCCCTGGTGCAGCTGACGGAGCATCTGGGCAGCGAGATGAAATCGCCGCCGCCGGTGATGCCGGTGTTTTCCATGGCCGATCGCCGCAAGGGCCTGCATCGCGAAGCCATGGCCGCTCACCCGGATTGGCCGGTGATCCCCTATGCCGCCGCCGTCGAAGCGATGACCGCCACGCGCACGCCGCTGCTGGCTGGCCGCAGCAGCCCGGCGGCCACGGCCATCGCCGGCCTGTGGACCGCGATCGAGCGTCGGCTGACCGCCTAGACCGTCAGCGACATGCCGCGATAGATGCGGCTGCGATAACGGCTGTCCTCCGCATCCGGCAGCGGCGCCCCGGCCAACAACACGGCCCGGGCAAAGCGGCGCACTTCTTCCTCGTGCTCGGCAGCGTTGCGCGGTTCTTCCGAACGCACACGGCGGGTGAGGTTGATCTGGTTCACCGCCACTTCGTGCACCAGCCGCTCATTCTCCACCGCAATGGTCGCGGTGAACGCATGCAACGTTGTCTTGACGAAATTGGCCAGTGCAAAGGCGCCCTTGGCCCCCTCACCCATCGGCACATCCGGCGACACCAGCACCAGTTGGCATTCGTCAAACAGCGACACCTTGCGGGCAATGCGGAAATGGTGGGTCAGATTATGCTCGACCACATCGGCAAAACCCTCGCCGTCGAGCGGGCTTTCCGCATCGAACAACTGGTCGGGCAGCGGCTTCAGCGGGGTTGAAACGATCGTGGTGGGATGGCCCCAGGCCGCCAGCGCCTGATCCATCGCTGCTTCGATATCGCCATCGATCACCTGCGTTTCGACGCGGTCACCGTTCTGGCCGATATGGGCCTTGATGGCTTGGGCACCGGCCACACTGGCGGTGATCAGCACCACCCGCGCCACATCGCAATCAAGGAAGCCATTGGCCGCAGCACCGAGATAGTCCGCCAGATGCTCGCCGATCAGCCACACCGTCTTGCCGCCCATCATGGCCAGCCGCTCGGCCTTGGGGCTGCCGAACAATTCGCGTTCGGTGGCCGATCGTTCGACGTTGAGCCCGCCCGACGGCATGAACGTTTCGCCCGACACGGCGCGATCAGCGAGGAAGAACACCGTGGCCTGCGCCACTTCGGTTTCGGTTGGCATCTTGCCGAGGTGGAGTTGGGAAAGGACGCCGCCGCGCACCTTGGCGGCTTCGCGGCCGATCTGGGCCAGCGGCAGCCAGGGCAAATCGTCTGGCGGCACGCGCAGCAGCCAGTCGTTTGCATCGCGGCTCTGCCAATCGGTGCCGATCAGCCAACCGCCCAGGCGCAACCGCTTCAGCAGCTTGGCGGCCAGCGGCGGCGTCAGGATGAAACGATCCCAGCAGCAAACTTCGTCGCCTTCACGGGCGCAGGCCAGGGCGAGATCGCGGATGGGCTGCGGGTTGGAGCGGTCGTGGCTCAACTGCACGCTGTCGTTGCGGGCGAGGCGCGACAGCAATTGCGCCACCGACGCGCCGCCACGCACCGATTTGATAATGGCGGCGTGGACGGCATTGAGGCGCTTGTTCTCCAGAATGAGCCGCCCGCGCCGCTCGAACAGGCCGGGCTTGCCGCCCAGACCGGCAAGGCGATCCCCGTCCACCGGACCAGGCGCGATGGCATTGATCTGGATTTCCGGGCCAAGGTGACGGGCCATGGATTCGACCATGGCGCGCTGGCCGGATTTCGACACGGCATAATCGGTGCGATTGGGGTAGGATACCGCCAGATATTTTTCGCCGCCGAAATAGCTGGAAACATTGAGGATATAGCCCGAACCCTGTTGGCGCATCATCGGCACCACCATGTGCATCAGCGCATAGTTGGAAATCAGATTGGCAAACTGGGTGTGGCGGAAATTGTCCACCCCCATGTCCACCGCCATCTCTTCCGCGCCCGACACGCCAGCGTTGTTGATCAGATAATCGATGCGGCCAAAGGCGCGCACCGTCTCGTCAACGGCATGGCGCAGCGATTTCATGTCGGCGACATCGATGCCGGCCAGCGTGCGCACGCGGCGCTCCACGCCGGCAAAGCCAATGTCCTGCAATTCGCCCACGATGCGTTCGCGCGCGGCATCCAGTTCGGATTCGCG
>NZ_JANPML010000009.1:0-2924 GCF_031422795.1 Sandarakinorhabdus sp. | reverse complement strand
TGGCCCGGCGTGCCCTGGCGGGCCAGCATCTGATACAGGCCCAGCGGCATGGCCAGGCAGGCGGCAACAAGATGGGCGAGCAGCAGTGGCGAGAGGTTGGCAAGCATGACAGGCGCTCCTTTGCGGTGAGGTGATATCCGTCGTTTGGCCAATCACCGCCGCTTGCCGCAACGCCGCTTTCGCCTATCATGCCCGTCACTTCGTCAACCCTGATCGAACCGGATTCACGCTGCGTGGAATCGACACTCCGCCTTTCCGCTGCCTCGGCCCCGCCGCTGCGCCCCATCGTCGCCGCCACGCTGTTTGCGGTTCTGGCCTGTGTGATCACCGGTCCGTTCGACACGCTGCGCCTGCCGCTGCCCAGCCGGCTGGTGTTCTGGTTGGTGCTGATCGGCTGGAACAGCGTGAAATGGTGGCTGTGGTATGCATGGGCCGGGCCGCGCACCACCGATCGCCGCACGGCAGTGCTGGCAGCGGTGGTCGGGGCGCTGCTGCTCAACGCGACGCTGCCGCTGGAAATCGATCTGATGTTCCGTGCCATTGGCCGGCCGCTTCAGTTGTCGTGGCTCGGCCTGTATCTGATGGCGCTGCTGGTGGCCGGCTCGATTTCGGCACTGTCGGCGGCCCTGCGGGGGCCGCGCGTGGTGCCTGCCGTACCCATGCCGGCAGCGCCCGTTCCCGCTTTGTTGGCCCAGCGGGCGGGCCTGCCCGATCTGGCGGATGTGTTGATGGTGGCCGCCGAGGATCATTATCTGCGCCTTGTGCTGGCCGACAGTTCCAAACACTACCGGCGCCCATTGGTGCTGTTTCGCCTGAGCGACGCACTGCCCGAACTGGCGGCGCTCGACGGCGCGCAGGTGCATCGCAGCGCCTGGGTCGCCCGCCGCCATGTTGCTGGCGCGCGGCGGGATGGCCGGCGCTGGCTGCTGGTGCTGGCCGATGGCACGGAACAAGCGGTGAGCGAAACGTTCCTGCCCGCCGTGCGCGCGGCGGGCTGGCTTCAGACAAAGCTGTAGGGGTCCACGTCCACCACCACGCGCACGCTGGACGGCAGGGCGGCGCCTCCCACCCATTCGCGCAGGATTGCCGGCAGCGGCAGGTCACGCCGGGCCTGCACCAGCAGCCGGTGCCGGTGCCGCCCGCGCAACATGGCCAGCGGGGCAGGGGCGGGGCCGAGCACCATCAGGCCTTCACGTTGCGGCGCCGCCGCGCCCAGCGCATCGGCGGCGGATTTGGCGGCAGCGGCGTCTTCGGAACTCACGATCAGCGCCGCCAGCCGGCCGAACGGCGGCAGGCCCAGATCACGGCGCGCCGCGATTTCGGCAGCGAAAAACGCCGCGGCATCACTGCGGCGCAGTGCCTGCATGATGGGGGCTTTGGGCTGGTGCGTCTGGATCAGCACGCGGCCCGGTTTTACGCCGCGCCCGGCGCGCCCGGCGGCCTGCATGATCTGCTGCCAGGTGCGCTCGCCTGCACGCAGATCGCCGCCCGACAGGCCCAGATCGGCGTCCACCACGCCCACCAGCGTCAGATCGGGGAAGTGATAGCCCTTGGTCACCATCTGCGTGCCGATGATCACGTCCACTTCGCGCGCTTCCACTGCTGCCACCAGTGCGGCGGCGCGGGCGGGGCTGGTGATGGTGTCGCTGGTGACGACGGCGGTGCGCGCCTGCGGCCAGGTGCGGCGCACTTCCTCGGCGATACGCTCCACGCCGGGGCCACAGGCCACCAGATGATCGGCCTCGCCGCATTCCGGGCATTGTTCCGGCACCGGCATCTGGTGGCCGCAATGGTGGCAGGCCAGCCGCCGCGACAGGCGGTGTTCCACCATCCACGCCGTGCAATGGGGGCACTGGATGCGGTTGCCGCAGGCCCGGCACAGGGTGAGCGGGGCATAGCCGCGCCGGTTGAGGAACAGCAGCGATTGTTCGCCCTTGGCCAGCGTGTCGGTGATGGCAGCCACTAGCACTGGCGACAGCCAGGTGCCCCGCGTTGGCGGATGGCGGGTCATATCCACCAGCACCACCTCAGGCAGTTCGGCACCGCCAAAACGGCTGGGCAGCACGAGATGGCGATAGGTGCCGCGGCTGGCCAGCACCTGGGTTTCGATGGCCGGCGTCGCCGTGGCCAGGATGATGGGCAGCCCCTCCATGCGGCCGCGCATCACCGCCACGTCGCGGGCGTGATAATGCACGCCTTCCTCCTGCTTGAAGCTGGCTTCGTGGGCTTCATCGACGATGATGGTTTTGAGGTTCGCATAGGGCAGGAACAGCGCCGATCGCGCCCCTACCACCACCTTGGCACGGCCATCGGCAATCGCCGCCCATGCAGCGCGGCGCTCGCTGGTTTTCAGATCCGAATGCCACGATAGCGGCTGGCAGCCGAAACGCGCGGCAAAGCGCGCCAGCCACGGCGCGGTCAGCGCGATTTCAGGCACCATCACCAGCGCCTGCCCGCCCTGCCGGATCGCCTGCGCCACGGCTTCGAAATACACCTCGGTCTTGCCGGAACCGGTCACGCCTTCCAGCAGGATCGGCGCGAATTCCGCCGCATCAACCGCAGCAATCAATTCATCGGCCACCGCCTGCTGATCGGCGGACAAAGCCGGCGGTGCAAACGCCGGGTCCGGCTCGGGCGGGGTGGCATCGCCGGCCACGCGGTTTGCAATCAGCGTGCCTGCCGTCACCAGACCCCGAATCACCGCATCCGACACACCGGCCATGCGCGCCAGATCCCGCGCCGTGCCCTGCCTTCCGTCAAGCCGCTCCAGCGCCTTGGCCCGCTCCGGGGTCAGCCGTTTCGGCACCGGGCCGCCCAGCCGATATTCGGTGAATTCGCGCGGACTGAGAAACGCCACCGACGGCCACGCCATGCGCACCACCGATTGCAGCGAGGCGACATAATAATCGGCGGTCCATTCGATC
>NZ_JANPML010000008.1:0-1982 GCF_031422795.1 Sandarakinorhabdus sp. | reverse complement strand
CGAGGCCGAACTGGCGGCGCTGGTCACCTATGAAACAATGGTGGGTGTCGCGCTGCCAACCGTCTGACATACTCCCCCCAATCGTCGCTTTGGCCGTCGAACCCCGGGGGAAAGAACAATGCAGGATTTTGCAGGCAGGATCGCCGTCATTACTGGCGGCGGCATGGGCATGGGGCGCGAACTGGCAAAGCAATTGGTGGCCGAAGGCTGCAGCGTTGCCCTGTGCGATATCGCGGAAGCGGCTTTGGCCGAAACCAAGGCGCAGTGCCTGGCCGGCGCACCGCAAGGCACGCGCGTTTCCACCTTCGTTGCCGATGTGTCGATCGAAGCGCAGATGAACGCCTGGGCCGAAACCGTGCGGGCCGAAATGGAAACCGATCGCATCCACCTGCTGTTTAACAATGCCGGCATCAGCGGCGGCGGCAGCTTTGTCGTCGGTTCCCGTGAAGCTTGGGAACGCACGTTCGCCATCAACTTCTATGGCGTGCTGCACGGTGTGCGCGCCTTCATGCCGCTGCTGAAGGCCGCCGATGCCGGCCACATCATCAACACCTCCAGCATCAACGGCTTCTGGGCCACGCTTGGCCCCGGCACCGTCCACACCGCCTACAGCGCGGCCAAATTCGCCGTGAAGGGCTTTACCGAAGCGTTGATGGCCGATCTGGCGGTCAACGCGCCGCACATCCACTGTTCGGTGGTGATGCCCGGCCATATCGGCACCGAAATCCTTGGCAATTCGCTGCGCATGAACGCCGGCCACGCCGACACGCGGGCGCTGATGCAACGGCAAGGCATGGACGTGAGCAACCTGACCGACGAACAGATCACCGAAGCCATGAACGCCAATTTCCGTGACACCGCCCCCACCACCGCCGCCCAGGCCGCCACCATCATCCTGGACGGCGTAAAGGCCGGCCGCTGGCGCCTGCTGATCGGTGAAGACGCCCAGCGCCTCGACGCCATGGTTCGCGCCGACCCGGAAAATGCCTACACCCCGGCCTTTTCCGAAGCCTTCTGGGGGCACGGGCGGGGGTAGGGTGGCACCTGCGGGCAGAGGCCCTGATCTCAGCGTTTGACGCCTCCTGCACCTCTGCTAGCCTCAGGCCAATTCGGGGGCTGACATCATGCGTTTTCCAATCCTGATCGCTGCATTGGCACTGGCGCTCACTGCCGCCGCACCGCCGCCTGCCCTCAAACCCGGCGAAATCCGGCTGACCTACCTCGGCAATGCCGGGTGGGAGATCACCGACGGCAAAAAGACCATCCTTGTCGATCCGTTCGTGACCCAATTCGCCCGCTGGGGCCCCGGCGCCAAAACCCCGACCCCCGACGAGCTTTACGCGCCCGATCTTGCGCTCATCGAAAAACACATCCCCCGCGCCGATTATATCCTGGTCACCCACGGCCATTCCGATCACGCGCTCGATGCCGGAACGGTGGCGAACAAGACCGGCGCCACCATCATCGGCCGCGAAACCACAGCCAACCTCGCCCGCGCCTATGCCGTGCCCGAAAAACAGCTGATCACCGTGATCGGCGGCGAGGATTATGATTTCGAGGATTTCTCCTTGAAGGTCATCCCCAGCATCCACAGCGCGCTTGATGACAAGCATTATTTCAACAACGGCCGCGGCATTACCGGCAATGCGCCATCCGGGCTCAAGGCACCGCTGCTTCGCAAGGATTTCGTCGAAGGCGGCAGCGTTGCCTATCTGCTGCGCCTTGGCGGCCATGAAATCCTCATCATGGGCTCGATGAACTTCATCGAACGCGAAATGGCCGGCCTCCACCCCGATATCGCGCTTGTTGGCTCAAATTCGCAGCGCCTCGAAATCCATCAGTTCACGCCCCGCCTGATGCGCGCCCTCAACTATCCCGCCGTCGTCTTGCCCACCCATGCCGACGCCTATGGCAACCCCAAGCCATCCGAAGCCATCACCAGCGACCAGAACCGTTTTGAAGCCGAAGTGAAGGCCGCATCG
>NZ_JANPML010000007.1:0-3854 GCF_031422795.1 Sandarakinorhabdus sp. | reverse complement strand
ACCCAGATGATGCCCGGCGCGATGCGGGCCAGCAGGCGGGCATCGGGGCCAACGGCAAAGGGAAACAGTGCGGCGGCGAGCACGAAGAACATCACCGGCAGCCACAGCGCCGGGGAACGGGCGATCGCCATGATATCGCGGCGGAGCAGCTGGAAAAACATCAGCCCAACCGCAGTTCGGCGGCACCGGCCAAGCCGATATCGCCATGCACGGCAGCCACCACCAGGCCGCCTGCCGCCCGGTGCGCCGCCATCGCGCCGGCCAGCAGCGCGGATGAGGCGCTGTCCAACCCGGCGGTGGGTTCATCGAGCAACCAGCAGTCTGCCCCCGCCGCAATCACCCGTGCAATCGCGGCACGACGTTTCTGCCCAGACGACAAATGCCGGCACGGCACGTCCACCAGCCCGACAAGGTTCATCGCCGTCAGCGCCGCCGGCAACCGCTGCTGCCCGCCATCCAGCCGCGCCCAATAATCCAGCTCGGTGCCCAGCATATTGCGTGGTTTCAGCGCCACATCGTGCCCGGCAAAGGCGCGGCGGCCGCCGCCGCTCACGGCGCCAGCCTCGGCACGCAGCAATCCCGCCAGCAGCCGCAGCAATGATGATTTGCCGGCGCCATTGGGGCCGGTCAGCAGCAGCGCGCCGCCCGGCTCCACCCGCGCCGACACGGCGTCGAACAGCAGCCGCCCACCACGCCGGCAAGCCAGATTGTCGATCACGAGCGCGTCCACCACCGCCCCGGCTTAATGGCTTGGTTCGGCTTCGTCACCCCCCCAAGGGTCGCCAAGCGCCAAACTGGTGACGCGGGCGCGCTTATTGGTTATCACTGCGGTCATGCCCCCAGCCGCCCCCCCTCCCGCTGATCGCCCACAACTTTCCACCACCGCCCGCATGGCCATCAATTTCGGCCCGCTGCTGCTGTTCTTTGGCGCCAGCAAATTGGGCAAGGCGCTGCACGAGCAGGGCCAGTTGCCCGGCCTTGCCGATGCCGAAGTGGCCAGTGCTGTTGTTGGCACCGCGGTGTTCGTGGTTGCCACGCTGATCGCGGCGCTGTGGCACTGGCGCCAGACCCGTCACCTGCCGGCCGCGATGATCTTCACCACGGTGATCGTCGTGCTGTTTGGCGGCCTCACCATCTGGCTGCAAGACAAGGCCTTCATCCAGCTGAAGCCAACCATCATCTATGGCGTGTTTGCCTTGTTGCTGTTCGGCGGGCTCGCCACCGGCCGGCCCACCCTGCAGCTGGTGATGGGCGATGCCCTGCCCGGCCTCACCGATACGGGCTGGCGCCTGCTCACCCGCAACTGGGCGATCTTCTTCATCGCACTGCTCGCCGCCAACGAAGTTGCCCGCCGCGCGCTGGGTTATGATGACTGGCTCAGCTTCAAGGTGTGGGGCGTGACGCTGGCCATCTTCGCCTTCACCCTGGTGCAGGGCCCGCTGCTGGCGCGGCATGGGCTGAAGCTGGATTAGGCCGGCTCGGCCGCGGCTATTTCGGCAGCTTGGCCTTCACCTGCGCCGCCAGCGTGGCCAGGGCCGAACTCTTCAATTCTGTTGTGCAATCTTCTTCAGCGATGCGGTTGGTCGCCTGTTCCTTGGCGGCGTTGTGCAGCATGACCGCAAAGCCCTGCTGTTTGGGGCTGAGGTCGGCGCGCGCCTTCAATTGGGCAACCAGCGGATTGAAGCTTTGGTCCTGCCAGGCGCCGCCACACGCCTCGAACACGCCGCTGACAAAGCCGCGGTCGTAGACATGTTGCGCGAGCGGTGCGGAAAAAATCGGCTGGGCGCGCTCAGCCGGCGGCTCGGCCAGCATCGGCGTGCCATCGGGCAGGCTGCCCAGGCTCATGTTGTTGCGCAGAACGTCGATGAAACGCTGAACCACGCCAGGGGATTCGGAAGGCAGCAGCGGGGTTGCGGCCGATACCGCGGTCGCGGCGACTGCAAGAAACGTAATGACCGGCAACAGGCGATGCATGGTGGGGGCTCCAAGGCAGATAGACAGCGCCCCAGCCTGCTAAGCCGGAATTGCTACGGCCACATGACGCCGCCAGCGCCGATCAGCGCCGCAGCGCAAGCCGCTGCAGCCGCGCCAGACTGGCGCGATCAAAGGCCAGCGCCAACCCGACAAAGACGCTCAGGCCCGCGCCGATCTCGATGGCCAGTCGCAGCGCCAGTGGCATCGCCGCCAGCGGGCCGACGCGCAGGGCGACAACGACGGCCGCCATGGCGACCGCAAAGCCGATTGGCGCCAGCCCGGCGGTGAGCTGAGTCGACAGGCTGATGCCGGTCTGGCGGGTGAAGGCGGGGCCGCCAAAGATGACGCCAACGATGGTGGCAGCATAGGCAAAGGTGGTCCAGGCCGGGCCAAACGGGGCGGCAGCTGCGAAGGCGGCGGCGGTGGCAGCCAGGCCGATGGCGCCAAAGCCCACCATCGCGCGTTGGCGCCCTTCCACCACCATGACGGCGTTGACGAGAATGCGGGTGGCGCGCACCACCCACAGGCCGAGCATCAGCTGCAAGGCCGGCACGGCCCCCGCCCATTGCGGTCCGAACAGCAGCGCGACGGCATCGGGGGCAACGGCGGCACCGCCCAGGAACAGCGGCGCGGTGCCATAAGCGATGACGTTGGTGCCGGCGATGAACATCGGCTTCATATCGAGCGCGCTACGCTTTGCGGCGGCGAAACTGGTGACCGTGACGCGGCGCAGGGTGGTGATCACCAGGCCGCAACTTTCCTCGACAAGGCGCAGCGCAAAGTTGAACAGCCCGACCTGATAGGCACCGAACACGGCGCCGAACGCGAGCACAAAACCGCGGGTGGACAGCGTGCCAAGGCTTTGCTGTGCGCCGCTCATCACGCCGATGCGCAGCAGCGTGGCAAGCTGCGGATCGCGAAGCCGCCATGCCGGCGCGCGCATGCTGGCCAACAATTGCAGCGTGCCCACCGCCTGTGCAGCCAGATTGCCGAGCACGACAGCCCAGGCACCGGTGCCCGCCAGCGCAAAGCCAATCGACGCCGCCAGCCCGGCAAGTTTGGACACCGCGGTGCGCTTGGCCAGCGCGCGGGTGCGCATCTTGCGCAGCAGCAAGCCGGTTGGAACGGCAGCGGCGGCCACGGCGATGGTGGTGAGGCCCTGAACGGCGATCAGTGCGCCCAGCCGGGGATCCCAGCGCGCCACGATTAGCCCGCACCCGGCAATGACCAATACGCTGGCAACCCCGATGACGAGCAGCGACCAGAAGGCCGAATCAGTCAGCCTGGTGTGCGCCGAAGGGCTGCGCACCAGGGCATCCGGCATGCCGCCGAGCAAGGCCGCCTGGACGATCAGGGAAATGGCCACCGCAATGCCGGCGCGGCCAAACTCGTCGGGCGGCACCAGCCGCGCCAGAACGAGCACGGTGACCAGCGAGGCGAGGGCGCTGAGCAGGCTTTCGAGAAAGGCCCAACGCACCGATCGCGTGACGCGCGTGACGATGCTGGCAGGCGGCATTCGATTCCTGTCGAAGTTCATGCGATCGTCATGCCTGCGGCATAACAGATGCAAAACGCGAGGCTAATCGAGGTTTGTGACAATTTCGCTGATCATTTGCACGCGCAACCGTGCCGGGCCGCTCGGTCGCTGCCTGGCGGCGGTGGCGGGGATCGTCCATGACGGCGATTGGGAACTGGTGATCGTGGACAATGGATCAACCGACGCGACCGCAGCGGTGGTCGCGGATTTTGCCGCGCAGGCAGGTTTTCGCGTTGTCCAGGTGCACCAGCCGGTGCCGGGGCTGAGCAACGCCCGCAACGCCGGTGTCGCAGCCGCCACGGGCGAGTTGATCCTGTTCACCGACGATGATTGCTATGTCGAA
>NZ_JANPML010000006.1:0-22353 GCF_031422795.1 Sandarakinorhabdus sp. | reverse complement strand
GGTTCGTGGACGACCAGGCTGCGCTGCCCGGCTGGGCGGGGCAGGACACGGCCATAGTTGCGGCGCACTTCGCCGGCATAAAAATCTACCAGTGCAGCGGTATAGGCCAGCTCGCCCTTGGCTTCGGCCAGCGGCTTGCCTTGTTCCAGCGTGGCGGTGGCGGCGATGACGTCGACGCGCTCGCGCAGCAGCCGCGCCGCGCCGCTGAGCACAGCGGCCTTTTCGTCGGTGGTGGTGGCCCGCCACAGCGGATAGCCGCGCGCCGCCGCATCCAGCGCTGCATCCAGATCCGCAGTCGTGGCCAACGGCAGTTCGGCCAGCACGTCGCCGGTGGCCGGGTTCACCACCTGATGCGTGGCGCGGCCTTCGCCGGACAACCAGTGGCCATCGATGAACAGGGCAGGGCGGACGGGATAAGCGGTCATGCTGAGAATCTCCTTGTCCCCTCTCTAATGGAACCAGCTTGCCAGCCAAGAGCGGTGCGGGCAGGCTGCACAAAAGTTTGGGGAGATGGGGATGGAGAAACTGGAAGGCGCACCGCATCCGCGGCTGCTGCTGTGGACGCTGTTGGTCGTCTATATCTTCAACTTCATTGACCGGCAGATTGTGGCCATCCTGATGGAACCGATCAACCGCGATCTGCACCTTTCAGATTTGCAGATCGGCGCTTTGGGCGGGCTGGCGTTTGCGCTGTTTTATGCCACGTTGGGCGTGCCGATTGCGCGCGTGGCCGATAATGGCCGCATCAATCGCAGCCGCATGATCGCGGTGTTCGTTGCCGCATGGTCGGTGATGACGGCGCTGTGCGGGATGGCGCAAAATTTCTGGCAGTTGCTGCTCGCCCGCATCGGCGTTGGTGTGGGTGAAGCCGGCTGCACGCCCACTGCTCACGCGTTGATTGCCGATAGTCTGCCGCCGGAAAAACGCGCCAGCGGCATCGCCTTTTTCGGGCTGGGCATTCCCATCGGCGGATTATTGGGCACGTTGATTGGTGGCGGGATGGCCCAAATGCTGGGCTGGCGGGCAGCGTTCTTTGTCGTTGGCCTGCCGGGGCTTTTGTTGGCCGTGTTCGTGTGGTTTTTCCTGAAGGATCCGCGCATTGTCGCCGCTCAGGCGGATGCAGCGCCGGCCGATACGCCGCCGCGGCTTTCCATGCTGGCCAGCTTGAAGCTTCTGGTGTCGTCGCGGGCCTATTGCCTGGTTCTGGCCGCTGCATCGCTCACGGCGTTTCTGTCTTATGGCAAGGGCCTGTGGGTACTCAGCTATTTCCAGCGCACCCACGGCCTTTCGGTTGGGCAGACGGCGCTGTATGTTGGTGTGACAATCGGTCTTGCCGGCATCTTCGGCACCTGGCTGGGTGGCTGGGCTGCAGACAGGTTCGGCGCGAAGGATCGCCGCCACATGCTGACGTTCCCGGCCGTGGCGATGGTGCTGGTCGCACCGATCTTGTTTGCTGCCTATCAGATCAATGATTGGCGCCTGGCCATCGCGCTGATGATCCTGCCCACCATCGCCAATTCGGCCTATTACGGCCCGGCCTATGGCGCGGCCCAAGTGCTGGCCCGGCCCGACACGCGGGCGATGGCGGCGGCGTGGATGGTGTTTGCGCAGAATCTCATCGGGCTAGGCCTTGGCCCGCTATTGTTTGGTGCGCTGTCGGATATGCTGAAGCCAGAATATGGGACGCAGTCGGTGCGCATCGTGCTGTATTTTGCCGCCTGGGCCGGCTTGGTGCCGGCGCTGTTGTTCTGGCTCGGCGCACGGGCGTTGGGCCGCGAAACCCAGAAGAAGGATGTTCCCGATGCAGGTGTTGCGCACGCCGGATGAAGCGTTTGCCGGGCTCACCGACTATCCCTTTGCACCGCACTATCACGACCTGACCGACCGCGCGTCGGGCGTGCCGCTGCGGCTGCATTATGTCGACGAAGGCAATCGCGAGGCCGCGCCAGTGCTGCTGATGCACGGCGAACCAAGCTGGAGCTACCTCTACCGCAAGTTCGTGCCGCCGTTGGTCGCAGCCGGACACCGGGTCGTTGCGCCTGATCTGATCGGCTTCGGCAAATCCGACAAGCCAGCTGATCGGAATGATTACACGTTCGAACGCCATGTCGAATGGATGAGCGACTGGCTGACGGCGACAGACCTCACCGATATCACAATGTTCTGCCAGGATTGGGGCGGGCTGATCGGCCTGCGCCTGGTGGCGGCTTTCCCGGAGCGGTTTGCCCGGCTGGTCATCGCCAACACCGGGCTGCCGATCGGCACCGGCTGGTCAGAAGGCTTCAAGGCGTGGCTGGAATTTTCGCAGAAGGTGGAAACCTTCCCGGTCGGCTTCATCGTCAACGGCGGCTGCACGCGTGATCTGAGCCCGGCCGAAATCGCCGCCTATGATGCGCCGTTCCCCAACGAAGGCTTCAAGGCCGGCGCTCGCCAGTTTCCGGCGCTGGTGCCGATCACGCCGGAACACGCCAGCGTGGCCGAGAACAAGGCGGCGTGGGAGGTGCTGAGCCGTTTTGACAAGCCGGTGGTCACCTGTTTCTCCGACAAGGATGCCGTGACATCGGGCGGCGAGAAGATCTTCATCGAGCGAATGCCGGGCGCCAAGGGCCAACCGCACAGCATCGTGCCGGGCGCCGGGCACTTTTGCCAGGAAGATGCGCCAGAGGAATATGTGCGCATCATCCTTGATCACATCAACCGGGGCTGATGGTGATGCAGTCCTTCGATCTCTTCTGGTCGTTCCGTTCGCCCTATTCCTACCTGCTGCTGCCGCGCGTGGTGGAGCTGGTCGAGCGCCACGACGTCGCCTGCACCGTGCGCATCGTCTATCCGATTGCGGTGCGGCAGGCGGATTTCTTCCTGAAGGTCGATCCGTTGTGGGCGGTGTATCTGGTGAAGGACACCTATCGCACCGCCGACTATCTTGGCATGCCCTATCGCTGGCCCAAGCCCGATCCGGTGGTGATGGACCCGGCGACCCGGCTTTATCCGCCCGACCAACCGCACATCCACCGCCTGTCGAAGCTGGGCATTGCCGCAGCTGAAGCCGGGCGCGGCCTCGAATTCATTCGTGAGGTCTCCCACACCATCTGGTCGGGCACGGTCGATGATTGGCACGAAGGTGATCATCTCGCAGAGGCCGCGGCGCGGGCCGGGCTCGATCTGGCCACGCTCGATGCCGCGCTGGCTGCCAACCCCGATCATTATCATGCCGCCATCGAAGTCAATCAGGACGCCCAGCGCGCTTCCGGCCATTATGGCGTGCCGCTGATGGCGCTGGATGGTGAGCCCTTCTTTGGCCAGGACCGCTTTGATCAGCTGGTTTGGCGGTTGCAGCAGAAGGGGCTGCAGACGCGTTAAGTCTACAGCGCTTTTTCGACGATTTCGCGGTTGCCGGCCGGCAGGTGCAGCACCGTGCCATCGCGGGCCATCCGGATCGGGCCGCTGAAACGCTGCGGCGCGTCACCCAGGAACGCTGCTTCGAAGAAGCGGTTTGGCACCTGCGGCACGATGTGGGTGAGCATCAGCATCTGCACGCCGGCCTGGGCAGCGGCGGTCGCGGCCTGTTCGGGCGTGGCGTGATAGGTGAGGATGTCGCGCGTGATCTGCGCGGTGCGCGGTTGGTTGGCGGCCCGCAGCCCGCGGGTGATGGCGGCGACCAAGCGCGGCTGCAGGGCTTCGTGTACCAGCACATCGGCGCCCCTGGCGGCCAGCGCCATGGCCGGCGTGGCGGCGGTGTCGCCGCTCACCACCACGGTGCGATCCTTGTAGCTGATGCGATAGCCATAAGCCGGCGCGACCGGCGCGTGGTTGACGGCAAAGGCGGTGATGACGAGGCCATCGCGGTTCCACACTACACCGGGCGCCATATCCTGCCCGGCAAACTGCCCGCCGCCCGGCGGCACGATGGCGGTGCCATGATGGGCGATGCGATAGCCGGCATCGGCCTTCAGCATGAGATTATAGCCGGCAGCCACGTCGCTGGTACCGGGCGGGCCGATCAGCGGCAACGGCGTGGTGGCCGCACCGCCGGCCCAACGCAGCAACAGCGCCGGGGCCAGGCCTTCGATATGATCGCTGTGCAGATGCGTTAGCAGCACCCCATCAAGCCCGTCGAGCGCCACGCCCAGCCCGGCGAGTTTGCGCACCCCGCCATCGCCGGCATCAATAAGCAGCAGCGTGTTGCCGGCCTTGACCGCAAGGCAGGCTTCGGCCCGGTTCGGATCAGGCACTGGCGAGCCGGTGCCGCAGAAGACCAGGGTGAGGCCATCGCCATAGCTGGCCAGCGCATTGCGCCCGGCGCGGCTCTCGGCCAAGCGGCCATACAGCGCTTCGCCCAGTGGCGCGCGCTGCCACCACAGGCCGGCAGCGCCAGCAAGGATCAGCAGGAGGAGCAGCAGGAGACGGCGCATGGACCGGAAGCTATCTTCTGGCCGGCCTTGTGACAATAGATTGGTTTTCAGCCCGCGCCGGCCTGCTAGGGTGGCCGCCAATATTGGGGAGATCAGGATATGGCAGGCGTGATGCGGGTGGTGATTGGTTTGATCGGGGTATTCAATATCGCCATTGGCCTGGGCTTCCTGCTCAATCCGGCGCAATTGGCCGGGCAATTCTTCCTGTCGCCGCTGGGCAGCCAGGGGCTGGCGACGCTGCGTGCCGATTTCCCCGGCTTCTTCATCACTGGCGGCGTGTTTGCCCTGATTGGCGCGCTCAAGAAGAATGGCGATGCCCTGGCCGTGCCGTTGCTGTTGCTCACCATCGCCATCGTCGGCCGGGCGGTTTCGCTGGCCCTGGACGGCGCTTCGCCCACCGCTTATCCGCCGATGGTGGCCGAAGCCGTGATGATCGCGGCCCTGTTGCTGGCGCGGCGCAGCTTCGCGCGCTGAAGCTGGCGCTCAACCGGTCGCGCTTTCGTCACCGCCCGCCGCGCGCGATGCTGCATCGCACCAAAATCTTGCGATTTGCGGGTGGCATGGAGCGGGCGACAATGGCAGTCTGAATGCCAATGGTATCGGGGGCATGAAGCGTGCCGGAAGCAGCAGAGGTTGATGGTCGGCGCTTGCGCTCGGTGGCGAGCCGGGATCGCATCATCAATGCCGTGATCGCCCTGGTGGATGAAGATCAGGGCATCCCCGGTGCCGAGGCGATTGCTGCCCGCGCCAAGGTGGGCCTGCGATCGGTGTTCCGCCATTTCGGCGACATGGATGGGCTGTACGTGGCCGTCATCGATCGGATCGGCCGGCGCTACACGCATCTTTCCCGGCCCTATGAAGCCAACAGCTGGCAAGGCCAGGTGGACGAGGCCATGACCCGGCGCATGGAAATGTTTGAAACCGTGTTGCCCTATCGCCGGGCGGCCGACATGCACCGCCAGCGCTCGCCGCTGCTCAATCATGGGCTGGATGCCCTCACCATGATGCTGCGGGTCCGGCTGGAAACCGCGGTGTCGCCAGATGTTCGGGCCGACCGTCTGTGGTTCGAACAATTGGACCTGTGGCTCAGCCTGGAAGCCTATGGCCGCTTGCGTGACCGCCAGCAGCTGGATCATGCCGGCTCCGTTCAGGTGATCAATGCGGCCGTGACGGCCCTGCTCGCTGCCAAGACCTGATCGACAGCACCGACTGGCTGATTTTCTTTGCGCCGGCTTGGGCTGGCGGTTAAAGCGTGGCGCTTTGCGGCGTCCCGGATGCGGGCGAAGAGGGCGAGACGGCCATGGCAAGCGAAGCGGCACCGCTGGTTGGCATCATCATGGGCAGCCAATCTGATTGGCAGACGATGGTGCATGCCTCTGACACGTTGGTCGCCTTGGGTGTCGCCCACGAAACCCGTATCGTTTCCGCCCATCGCACGCCGGATCGCCTGTTCGATTATGCCAGATCGGCGGCTGGTCGCGGCCTGCAGGTGATCATCGCCGGTGCCGGCGGCGCGGCGCATCTGCCCGGAATGGCCGCCGCGATGACGGCGCTGCCGGTGTTGGGCGTACCGGTCGAATCCCGCCAGCTCAAAGGCATCGACAGCTTGCTGTCCATCGTCCAGATGCCGGCTGGTGTGCCGGTGGGCACTTTTGCCATCGGCAAGGCTGGTGCAGTAAATGCGGCGCTGCAGGCGGCGGCCATCCTGGCGCTGAACGATGCGGCGCTGGGCGTGCGGCTGGCGGCGTGGCGGCAGGCGCAAACCGATGCGGTGGCGCTGGCGCCGTCGAACGATCTGCCCTGATGCTCAAGCCCGGTTCCACCATCGGCATCTTGGGCGGCGGCCAGCTTGGCCGCATGCTGGCGCTGGCGGCAGCCGAGCTGGGCTATCGTTGTCATATTTTTGCGCCCGATGAAGATGCGCCAGCGGGTGATGTTGCTGCTGCTTTGACTCGCGCCGACTATGGCGATGCGTCGGCGCTGAAGGCCTTTGCAGCCGCCGTGGATGTGGTGACGCTGGAATGGGAGAATGTCGACCGCGAGGCGGTGCGGCAGCTGGCGGCGCATGTGCCAGTCCACCCCGGCGCGCACAGCCTTGAGGTGGCGCAGGACCGCATGGCGGAAAAACAGTTCGTCGAATGGCTGGGCGGCCGCACGGCGACCTGGGCCCAGGTCGACAGCCGCGACGCGCTGGACGCAGCCATTGCGCAGGTCGGCCTTCCGGCGATCCTGAAAACCCGGCGTTTTGGCTATGACGGCAAGGGCCAGGCGCGGATCATGGTGGCCAGTGACGCCGACACGGCGTGGGCCGCCATTGAAGGTCAGCCGGCAATCCTTGAAGGCTTTGTGAATTTCGCCCATGAATTCAGCGTGATCCTGTGCCGCGGCCAGGATGGCAGCATTGTTGATTGGCCGGTGCCGGCGAACCTGCACAAGGGCGGCATCCTGGCCACCTCCACGCTGCCGCCGCCAGCCCTGGTACGCGCACAAGCCGCTGAGGCGGTGCAACTGGCCCGCACCGTTGCGGAAAAACTGGGCCATATCGGCGTGCTGACGGCGGAATTTTTTGCCTGCAAGGATGGCCCGCGTTTCAATGAGATTGCGCCGCGCGTGCACAACAGCGGCCACTGGACGATCGAAGGCAGCGCCACCAGCCAGTTTGAAAATCATGTTCGCGCCGTGGTGGGCCTGCCGTTGCGCCCGACAACGCTGATGTCATCCCGGATCGAGATGACCAATCTGATCGGCGATGATGTGGCCGACTGGCCGCGCCTGATGGCCGATCCGACGGCGCATGTGCATCTGTACGGCAAGGCCGAAGCCCGGCCCGGCCGCAAGATGGGCCATGTCACGCGGCTGGGGAAATAGCAGCCTTTTTCACCGCCATGCAGATCGGTCAGATATCGACCTTGCGCCACTTCGGGTTGGCGCTGTCGCACAGATCGCGCACCAGCCCGGTCAATTCGGGGCGGGCGTTGTTGGCATCCAGCGTGCTCAACTGGTTGGCGGCAGCCAGCGCATCATACGTGCCCAGCGCATCGCGCCACGCCCGGCAGGCGCCGGCGGTGTCCCGCAGATTCCAGCGGTTGCCGCCCTGCGTCCGCAAGCTTGCCGCGCGGGAACGGCGGGCGCCGGGCGCGCTGCCGGCCTGGCGAACCAGCTGGTCGTGCGCTGCCAGCATTTCAGCGGCAATGGCGGCGTTGCCGGCTTTGTCGCCCGCATCGGCCAGCAATTGCGCCTGGAATTCCGCCGTCAGCGCCAGCAAATGCAGGGCGCCGGCATCGGCCGCATCGCGCGCCACCAAACGCCGGCCCACGGCCACAGCCTCGCGGCTGGCGGTTTCGGCCGCGACCGATCGGTTGTTGGTGCGGTGCACCACGCCGGCATACCATAGCGCAGTGGCCAATTTGCGCAGCCGGCCCGGATCGTCGGGTTCGCGTGCCAGCCGGGTGCGATTGATGGCGACAGCATTTTCCAGAGATTGCCGGGCCAGCGCAGCGCGCCCCGGGATATGGGCGGTCTTGTGTGCGGCTTCGGCCAGCAGCCGCAGGTTGCCGCTGCGCGCGCCCTGCACCCGGTCATCGCCGGCCAGCGCCGGCGGCAGGCCGGCCAGAAACGCCTCTGCGCGGACATGGTGGGGAAACGCCCCGGCATAATCGTCGTTCCAGCCATAGCTGTCCCCCACGGCTTGCAGCGCTGTGGCGTATAATGTGGCGGATTCGGCATCGCGGGTGCTGAGCGGGCGCAGCGCCGCCTCGGCTTCGTTGGCCTGTGCGCGGGCGGGCCCGGCGGCGTTGTTGTTGTAAAGATTGGTGCCGGCCTGTTCAAGTCGCAGCGCGGCAAAGGCCAGCACGGTGGCGAGATCTCCGGGCCGTGCTGCATAGGCCGGCGCCAGCAGCGTTTCAGCCCGCGCCAGCAGCGCATTGGCATCGGCATAACGGCCCAATTGCCCGGCCTGGCCGCCGCCGGTGACTTCCGCCAGCCGCACAAAGCCGCGCCCGGCCTCCACTTTCAAATCGTGGGGGGCATCCGGGCTGGCGGCCAGCGCATCGAGATAGGCAAGGCCGGTCTGTGCCAGCTCGGCCTTGGCCGCAGTGCTGCCCGATACGCGCGCCACTTTGTCATACACCGGGAACAGCAGCGCCTTGGCGACGGCGCGGGTCTGCTGAAAACGGGCGGCGCTGTCGGCTTCGGCACTGCGCGCTTGCCGGTTGGCGATCAGCACGGCGATCAGCGCGCCAACCAGCAGCACCAGCGCGCCGGCCGATGCCGTAGCCTGCCAGCGGTGGCGGCCAACAAACTTGGCAATGGCGTAACGCCGACCGCCGTTCATGGCCGTCACCACCCGGCCATCGGCCCAGGCCGCCAGATCATCGGCCAGCGCATCGGCGGTGGGATAGCGGCTTGCCGGATTTTCGGCGGTGGCGCGCGCAATGATGGCGGCCAGTTCGAGCTCAGGCTCAGGCAGCAGCCGTGTCGCTAGCCGGCCCAGGCCATAGACGTCGGTGGCGGTGGTCGTCGCCTCGTCAGCAGCGCGGGCGATGCCGAAATCGATCAGTTTCAGCGTGCCATCTTGCGTCACCAACACATTGGCCGGGGTGATGTCGCGGTGGATGATCAACCGCTGGTGGGCGTGGGCGACGGCGCGGGCGGCGGTGATCAGCAGCGCCACCCGGGTGCGCGTGTCCTTGTCCTTCGCCCAGCGATCTGCCGGCCGGCCGTCAATCAGCTCCATGATGATATAGGGCGCGCCATCGTCAAGCGTGCCGCCATCGAACAGGCGGGCGATATTGGGATGGTTCATGCCGGCCAGCGTCTGGCGTTCAGTCGCCAGCCGCACTGCCAACTGTTCGGAAAGCAAGCCGGGCTTGATGATCTTGATCGCCACATCCAGATCGAAATCGCCCACGTCACGCGTGGCGCGATACACCGCGCCCATGCCGCCGCGCCCGATCAGCCCGGTGATGCGGTAGGCACCGATGCGTTCGGGTGCGGGGCCCAGCGCCGTCATGGCGGCAGCGCCGGTGCCCAGGCTGCTGATGCGGTCGGCGGCGATCATGGCGGCCAGCCGGGCTTTCACAGCGGGATCGAGCGTGCGTGCCGCAATCCAGCTGTCGCGATCGGATTCGCGGATGTCGATCAGTTCTTCGAACAGCGCCAGTGCGGCGCGTTCGGTGCCGGTGTCACTCATCGCGATCCATCGCCACCTGTGCGTCCAGCGCGTCGGCAAGCCAGGCGCGCGCCGTGCGCCAGCGGCGTTTCAGCGTGGCTTCGGAAAGGCCGGTCACTTCGGCGATGTCCCCCATTGCCATGCCACCAAAATATCGCATTTCCACCAAGGCCATCAGCCCTTCATCAATTGCACCCAATCGTATCAGCGCGGTTTCGAGCGCAATCAGGTCAGGACCATTTTCACCGTCCAGTTCTTCATTCAGCACAACGCGGATGTGATCGCGCTTGTCGGTAGAGCGCATCCGGGCGTGATCGATCAGGATGCGGCGCATCAGCCGGGCGGCGAGCGCCATCATGTGCGCCTTGTCGTTCAGGCTGATGCGGCCCATCTGCACCAGCTTGAGAATGGCATCGTTGACCAGATCACCCGACGAAAACGAAACGCCGCGTTCACGCCGCAGCTGTGCCGAAGCGATGGCCTTGAGTTCGGGAGCAAAGCGGACAAGCAACGCGTCGCGAGCCGAAATATCGCCGTCGCGCCAGGCCGCAATCAACGCCTCAGAAGCCGGCACAACCATCGCTACCCCCACGAAGCCAAAGTTATGCCGGGAAACTGTTTCAATACAATGTGTAAATTTTCTCTGACCCGGTTTGCTGCGCCGTCACGCTTTATCAGGGGAGCCGGTGCGCCAATTCGGGCGGGCTGGTGATTTTGGGTGAGGGGACGAGCAATCATGAGTATCAAGTATCTTCTGGCATTCGCACTGGCCGCCACGGCGGGGCAGGCGCTGGCCGCCACCAGCAGCATTTTGATCACACCGCGGCTTTCGCCAACCGATCCGTTGGCGACACCGGCATGCACCGGCACCGATCGCGGCAATGTGGACCGGCTGTGCACCGCAACGGGCGACCGCATCGGCTATGATTTCGGTTCGACCGCGCAACTGGCCGTGCGGCACAGCGTGGACGGCCCCACCTTTCACGGGGTTGGATTTCAAGCGGCGTTTTTGTTTGGCACCTATCTGCCGGCCTTTTTCGAAAATTCGCCGCTTTCTGTGTTGGGTACGATCACCTTCACGCCCATGGCCGGCTTTGAAACGCGGGTGATCGGTTTCGATTCGCGGCGCGGCAATGCCTCGTTCGCTCAAGGCGACTACAACCTGTTCGATGCCAACAACCAGAATATCTGGTCGGCCAGCTCGCCGGGCAACCTGCCTCTCGCAGAGTTTGCGTCCTTTGCGGTGAACAGCGGCTGGACGGCGCAAAGCCTGCGATTTACCTATGGTGATCCGCTTTCTCAGAACCCGGTTGGGATCAGCAATTTCGCACTGGAAGTGCGCCCCATTGCGACCGGCGCCATTCCCGAGCCGGCAAGCTGGGCGATGCTGATTGCCGGCTTTGGCTTGGTGGGCGGCATGTCGCGGCGGCAGCGCAGCGTGGCGGCGTAAGCCTTGCCTTTCCCCTCCCCTTCAGGGGAGGGGCAGGGGTGGGGTCGTGCCGAGACCGGCTGACGGGGCCTCTGCACGAAATCCCCACCCCCGACCCCTCCCCTGAAGGGGAGGGGAGAAGGGAAGAGTCAGCGTTTTGCCGCCTTGGGTGCGCCCGGCGCAAAGGCCGTGCCGAAATAATCGCCTTCATACCAGCGCGGCGCGCTGCGGCCGTTGGCGAGGGCGCGGATGACGCCGATATTGAGGCGGGTCCATTTTGCGGCTGCCGCCCAGTCGAAGGGCAGATCGAGTTGGTCAGAGACTTCGTGATAGGAGTTGATGCGGAAGGTGCGTTCAGCTTCCTTGCAGGCCATGCCGCCCTTGGCATCGGTCCAGCCGGTCTTCAGGAACACGCTTGGCACGCCCTTGCGCACGAAGGGATAATGGTCTGACCGTGTGAACACCGCTTCTTCGGGTTGCGGATCGGGCGACAGGCCCAATTTCATCGCCTTGGCTGCCGTGGCCACCACCGGGCCGATGGTGGAACGGTCGCCGCCAAAAGCCACGACATCATCAAAATCGCAGGTGAGGATCGGCATGTCGATGTTCACGTCGGCGACGATGCGTTTCATGTCCACCGTGGGCTGACGCGAGAAATAATCGGCACCCAGCAGCCCGGATTCCTCTGCCGTGGTGGCCAGAAACAGCACCGATCGTTTTGGCGGCGCCTTCACCAGCGCGGTGGCGGCTTCCATCAGCGTGGCGGTGCCGCTGGCATTGTCCATGGCGCCGTTGAAGATGCGGTCTTCGCCCGGCTTGGCATTGGCCTTGGTGCCGACATGGTCGCTGTGGGCGGAAATCACCACGATCTCGGCGGCCAGTGTCTTGTCGGTGCCGGGCAGCAGGCCGAGCACGTTGGGGCTGGAGATGCGTTCCAGCTTGGTGGCGCGATTGATCTTGAAACGGCCTTGCAGCGGGAAGCCCTTCACTGCGCCCCCATTGGCTCCAGTTCTGGCGGCGGCGGCCTGCACATCGGCAAAGGTCATGGCAGAACCGGCAAAGATGGCCGCAGCGGCCACATCGTCGATGCTGGCACGCACCTTCAGGCCGGCGCCATCGCCCAGCGCCATGCCGTCGGCACCCAGCAGCACGCGGCGCGGCAGGCGGGCACGGGCCGAAAATTTATCCCACGGCAGGCGGGCGGCTTCTTTCAGGGTGCGCACGGTGATCACGCCCACAGCGCCCGCCTGCAGCGCCGCGATCCCCTTGGAGGTGCGGGCCAGATGCGCCGCGATTTCGCTGTTCATGCCATCGGGTGCGCCCGACAGCACCACGGCATATTTGCCCTTCAGATCATGGCCGGCGAAATCATCGATGCCCTGGGATTTGTCCTGAAGGCCAAAGCCGACGAACACCATTTCGCCGCTGATGCTTTCCGGGCCGGCGATGTCGCCGGGCGCCAGCACCAGGCCGATGCCGTTTTCCAGTGTGATCGTCTTGCCGGCGGCGGTTTCGATCACCGCTGTCTCGCGCTCGCTGGCAAAACGGCTTTCGGCAAAGTTCACGCGCTGGAACCAGGTTCCGTTATCCCCCGCTGGCTGCAGGCCAAGGCGGGCGAAATGCTGGGCGATGTAATTGGCGGCAATCTCGTGGCCCTGCGTGCCGATGCCGCGGCCTTCCAGCAGATCATCGGCAAGAAAGGCGACATGGGCGCGGAACGACGCGGCCAATGGGTCCTTTGCCGGATCGGCCTTGGGTGCGGGAGCGGCTGCGGCGATGAGCGGCAGGGCGGTAAGGGCGAGGAGCGCGTGCTTGGTCATTGGCGTTGCGTATCAGGCAGGCTAAGCCTGTGCAAACTGCAAGATTGAGTGAGGTTTTGTCGATGATCCGCAAGCTCCTGCTGGCGCTGGCTGCCGCAACCATGCTGGTTCAGCCGGCGCTGGCGCAAGCACCCGCAGCTGCCCCCGCCAGCATCGCTGCGTTGGTGAGCCAGGTGCAGCTTCCCTACGAACAGTTCACCCTGCCCAATGGCCTGCGGGTGATTGTCCACACTGATCGCAAGGCGCCGATCGTGGCGGTGAGTGTGTGGTATCACATCGGTTCCAAGGACGAGCCCCGTGGCAAGACCGGCTTTGCCCATCTGTTCGAACATCTGATGTTTTATGGCAGCGAGAACAACGACGGGGTGTTCTTCAAGAAGCTGGAGGATGTGGGCGCCACCGATGCCAACGGCACCACCTGGTTCGACCGCACCAACTATTTTGAAAATGTGCCGACCCAGGCGCTCGATCTGGCACTGTTCCTGGAATCTGATCGCATGGGCTGGCTGCTTGGCGCGGTGACACAGGCCAAGCTGGATGCGCAGCGCGGCGTGGTGCAGAACGAAAAACGCCAGGGCGACAACCAGCCTTTTGGCCTGACCGGCTATGCCACGCTGAAGGCGCTGTTTCCGGAAGGCCATCCCTATCAGCACGACAGCATCGGTTCGATGGCCGATCTGAATGGGGCGAGCCTTGCCGATGTGCAAAGCTGGTTCCGCGCCAATTACGGGCCGAACAACGCCGGGCTGGTGCTGGCCGGCGATATTGATGCGGCCACCGCCAAGCCGTTGGTGGAGAAATATTTCGGCGCCATCGCGCGCGGGCCGGCGGTGAAGCGCCTTGATGCGCCGGTGCCGCGCTGGACTCAGGAACGCCGCGAGACGCTGTATGACAAGGTGCCGACGCCGCGCGTGTCGCTGCACTGGCCGGTGCCGGGGCGCAATGAACGCGCCGCTGTGCTCACCGATGTGGCGCTGACCGTGCTGGCCGGCGGATCGTCGTCGCGGCTCTACAATGAACTGGTGCGGACGAAGAAACTCGCCGTTTCAGTGAGCGGCGGTGTGCAGGCGTTCGAGAAGGTGAGCATGGCCGAGATCGAGGTGACACTGGCCCCCGGCGTGAAGCCCGAAGCCGTCGAAGCCGTGGTGAAACAGGCGCTGGCCGATTTCATCGCTAACGGCCCAAGTGCCGACGAAGTCGGCCGGGTCGCGACCCGCAATGTCGCCGGCACCATCCGTGGGCTGGAAGCCGTGGGCGGCGGCGGTGGCAAGGCGGCCGCGCTGGCCGAAGGCTTGGTTTATGCCGGCAATCCCGAACAATATCGCACGGAATTGGGCTGGTATGCCAATGCCGCGCCCGCCGATGTGCAGGCCGCAGCGCAGCGATGGCTGACGGCAAGCGCCTATGTGCAGACCGTGCTGCCCGGTGAGCGCCCCGCCGCCGAAGAGGTGCCGCCGCCGCCGAAAGTGGCGGCAGTCGCTGCGCCTGCGAAAGGCACGGCCCGCATGGCCGAACCGGCCGTGGGCCAGCCACCCTTGCTGCAGTGGCCGGCGATCGAGCGTTTCACGCTCGCCAATGGCCTGAAGGTGGAACTCGCCCGCCGCACCACGGTGCCGCTGGTGCGGATGCTGCTCAGTGTCGAAGGCGGCATGGCGGCGGACGAGCGCGGTTCGCTCGGCATCCAGTCGCTGGCGTTGAACCTGATGGACGAAGGCGCCGCGGGCATGAATGGCCCGCAGATTGCCGAGCTGCGCGAACGGCTGGGCGCCGGCATTGGCGCTTCGCCGGGCATGGACCGCACCCGCCTGTCGCTGGATGCGCTCAAATCCAACCTTGGCGCGTCGCTGGCGCTGTTTGCCGATATCGTGCAGCGCCCGGATTATCCGCCGGCCGAGATCGAACGGGTGCGTGGCCAGATGCTCACCGCCCTGCAACAGGAAGCCAGCAACCCGGTGGGCATTGCCCAGCGCATCCTGTCACCGGCGCTTTATGGCCCGAACCATCCCTATGGCGCGCCCCCCAGCGGCCTGGGCACCGCCGAAAGCCTGAAGGCCCTCACCCGCGATGCGCTGGTGGCCTGGCACAAACGCTGGATCCGCCCGGATCGCGCCACGCTGTTCGTCGCCGGCGACATCACGGCAGCCGAACTCAAACCGCTGCTGGACGCGCAATTCGGCAAATGGCAGGCCGATGCATTGGTCGCCGCCGGCACGGTGACCGACGCTGCCCCCGCTGCGCCGCAACCAGCGCGCATCATCCTGGTTGATCGCCCCAACAGCCCGCAAAGCCTGATCCTGGCCGGCGCGCTGTTGCCGATCACCGGCAGCCAGGATCTGATTGCCGAACGCGCTGCGGCCGATGTGCTGGGCGGGCTTTCCACCAGCCGCATCACCACCGATATCCGCGAGGAGAAGAACTGGGCCTATGGTGCCTATGCCGGCCTCACCGACGGCAAGGGCCAGCTGACCAGCCTGATCTATGCCCCGGTGCAGACCGACCGCACCGCCGACAGCATCAAGGCCATCCAAGCCGATATCGCCGCGATCAAGGCGGCCAAGCCGATCACCGCCGAAGAACGCGGCCGCACCATCGCCAACTCGGTGCTGGCCCTGCCCGGCGAATTCGAACGCGGCAGCGCCTTCCTGTCGGCCATGGAACGCAACCAGCTGCTGGGCCGGCCCGACGATTACTACGTCACCGCCGCCCGCCGGCTGGGCGCGCTGACCACGGCCGATCTGAACCGCGCGGTGCAGTTGTTCGATACAGACAAGCTGCTGTGGATCGTGGTGGGTGACCGCGCCAAGGTGGAACCGCAGCTGAACGCGCTGGGGCTGCCGGTGGAGGTGCGAGCAGCGCCGTAAGGTTGGAAGGAAGAGGGCCTCCGGCGGGCAGGGGCGAGGCCCCTGCACCCGTTTGATTTGGGCGGCCTTCATTCCCGCCAACGGTCATGCTGGCGCAGGCCAGCATCCATTGTCGTGCCAGGAACCGGACATTAGCTTTGAGCGGCACAGTGGATGCTGGCCTGCGTCAGCATGACGCGCGCTTGGTGTGTCAGGGCTGCACCTAATCGAACGGGTGCAGGGACGAGTCCCTGCCCGCCGGAGGCCCGTCTTAAATTTCGCCGGCCAAAATCCGCCGGATCACCTTCGCAAACGTCGCCGGCGGCTGGCCGCCCATGATCGCATATTTCCCGTTGAAGATGATGGCGGGGACGGCCGTGATGTCCTGTTCATCGCGCCACCAGGCTTCGGTCGCGCGCACTTCGTCGGTATAGCGGCCTGAGGCGAGGACCTCGCGGGCGGCGACGGTGTCGAGGCCGGCAGACACGGCGGCGCGGATCAGGGTTTCGGGGTCGTTCAGCGGCTGCGCGCGGGTGAAGTGGGCTTCGAACAGGGCCATTTTCAGCGCGTGGGCTTTTCCGGCTTTTTCGGCCCAGTGCAGCAGGCGGTGGCAGTCGAAGGTGTTCCAGATCATTGAATCCGGCCCGCCCTTGAAGGTGAAGCCGAGGTTTTCGCCCATCTGCTTGATGTGGCCGCGCGCCTGAGCGCCTTCTTCGGCGGAGCGGCCATATTTGCGCGCCACATGCTCGGCGCTGTTTTCGCCTTCCGGGGGCATTTGCGGGTTCAGTTCGAACGGGTGGAAATGCCAGTCCGGCGTCACGTCGTCGCCCAATTCGGCCAGCGCCTGTTCGAGGTTTTTGAGGCCAATCACGCACCACGGGCAGACGATATCGGAGACGAAATCGATGCGAAGCGGAGTGGTCATCAGCGGCTCCTAGAAGTCATGGCCGGGCGGCACGTGGTGCGGCGGGGTGGTGGCGGGGTCGCCCAGTGTGCGGCCGGCGACCTTGGTGGCGTAACGGCTCCACGCCCGGTTGTGATGTTCGGCGCGGGTGGCGGGCAGGTTTCCGGCAAAGCGCGGATCCTGCGGGCGGGTCTGGCCGTCGATATACCAGGCGACATCCCACGCCTGCTGCACGGAAAGCGTGCCGGCGTTGCCCACCGGCATGTTGGCGCGGATGAAGGCGGCGGCCTTGTCGACCTGGGCCATGCCGGCGCCCCAGTTGTAGCTGGCCTTGCCCCACAAGGGCGGGTTCACGATGCTCTCGCCATCCTTCAGGCCCTGGCCATCTTCGCCGTGGCAGGCGGCGCAGACCTCGATAAACACCGCTTTCCCGCGCGCATCGCTGGGCGGCAACGGCGGCGGCGCGATGGCCGGGAAGCCGCGCCCCGGTGGTGACACGCCGATGCGCTGGCCTTGCGCCAGCCAGCCGGCATAGGCGCTCACCGCCAGCAGCACTTCGCCGCCCAGTGGCGGCGGCGTGCCGTTGATCGAATAGATGAAACAATCCTGCACGCGTTTTTCAAAGCTGTTCATGCGGCGGTTCTTGTCGCGCCAGACCGGGAAATTGCCGAACGCAGCCCACAGCGGCGCGGCACCAGCCGTGCGCCCGGCATCCAGATGGCAATTGGCGCACCTGAGATCATTGCCGGCATATTGGGGTGCGGCGGTGCGGGTATCGGTGATGATGGCCAGCCCGCGCCTGATCGCGTCACCGTCAGGGCCGGCAGGGATGGCGGATTCGGGCGGCGGCGTGGCCGGATCAGCCGCGGCAATGCAAACGATGGTAGCCAAGGCCAGAAGAGGAAAGCGCCAATGCATGCGCCATTGTTAGCGCAGGCAGGCGGAGCAAAAAACTCTCAATCGTTGGCGGCCCCAAACCGCTCCGCATAGCGGCTGGTGATGCGATCGACCGGCATCACCACGAACACATCGACGGTGTTGAACTGGTGATCGACAAAGCCGCCATCGCCCACCATCGCACCCACCCGCAAATAGCCCTTGAGCAGCGGCGGCAGCGCGCGGGCGGCGGCGCGGGTATCGATGGCAGCCGGATCGAGGCGGTTCATTTCTGCCCGGTGCGGCAGCAACGCGGTGGCGCGCAGTTCTGCCGGGGCGAGATGGTGGTGATAGAGGTATGACAGTTCCGCCGCGTGCAGCGGCGGATCGGCGCCGTGCAGCGACGCGCAGCCAAACAGATGGCCGATGCCGTGCTGCGCCAGATAGGTGGCGATGCCGCGCCACAGCAGCGAAATGGTGGCGCTGGTGCGCCATTCCGGGGCGACGCAGCTGCGACCGAGTTCCAGCAGCTGGCGGCCCGGCGCGCTCTGCCCGATCAGCGCCGACAGATCATATTCGCCAGCGGAATAAAAGCCGCCATTGGCCTGCGCCACGTCCTGCCGCAGCAGGCGATAAGTGCCGACCACGCGCGGCCGCAGCGCATTGGCGTGATCGATCACCAGCAGATGATCGCACACCATGTCATAGGCATCGATGTCACGGCGCTGGCGGGCCATGGCCGGTGTCGGCAGCGCGCCCATCTCGTCGTAGAAGATTTCGTAGCGCAGGGCCTGGGCGGCAATGATTTCAGCTTCGCTCGCGGCCAGCCGCACTTCCAGCAGGCCGGCGCGGTGGATCGGCGCAGCGTGGGCGAGCAGGGCAGCCGGCAATTCGGTGGCGCGAACGTCAAGGGCAAGCGACATGGTGCGGTGAGCTCCACTGGTTGATGCTGGTTTAGCGACCTCGCGTTACAGTGCCATTGCCAAGCCGTGACAGCAGCGTGGCGGGCAGGTTACACGCCTGTTGCAGTTTCAGCCGTATCGTCGGCCACCACCAGCCCGGCGCGCCACAGCCACGCAAAGATCAGCACGCCCGGCAACGCCAGCAGCGTGGTGAGCCAGTAGAAATCGACATAACCCAGGCTTTCGATCAGCGCGCCGGCCGTACCGGAGGAAAAGGCGCGGCCCAAGATCGCCGCCGCCGATGACAGCAGCGCGAATTGCGTGGCGGTAAAGCGCCGATCACACAGCAGCGCCAGCCACGCCCCCACGGTAACGCCGCCGATGCCGCTGGCCAGATTTTCAAAGCCCTGCACCAGCGCCAGCATCCACACATCATGGCCCACGATGGCCAGCCCGGCATAGGCGGCGTTGGAAACCGCCATCAGCACAAGCGACAGGAACACCGATGCGGCCAGCCCGATGCGTTTGTAGATCAGGCCGCCAAGGAACACGCCGCCCAGATAACCGAACAAGCCCAACGACACATCGTAGAAGGCGACTTCTGCCTTGGTGAAGCCCAGATCATTGTAAAACAGCCGCACCGAAAGCTGGCACACCGTGTCGCCAATCTTGTGGACAAGCACGAAGGCCAGCACGATCCACGCGCCCTTGCGGGTGAGAAAATCGGCCAGCGGAGCGATGATGCTGTCTTGAATGGCGGCGGCCAGACCCTTGCCGGATTGCGGTGCCGGTGGCCGTTTGGGTTCGCCCAGCACGGCAGCCGCGATCAGCGATGGCGCAAACAACAGCACCGCACTGGCATAGGCCAGCGCCCAGCTGCCCTGCGCCGCCAGCAGCAGCGCGCCAGCGCCAGCCAGATAGCTGCCCATGCGCCAGCCATATTGCGTCATGCCGCTGCCAGCGCCCATCTGGTCCACCCGCAGCCATTCGATGCGGATGGCATCAATCACGATATCCAGCGTCGCCCCGGCAAAGCCCACCGCCACGGCGGCTGCCGCAAACAGCGCCAGATCGGCAGTGGGATCGAGCAGGCCGAGCCAGGTGATGGCGGCGCTGGCCATGATGATGGATACCACCAGCCAAGCCCGCCGCTGGCCGATCAGGCTGGCCAGCACGGGGATGCGCACCCGGTCCACCGCTGGCGCCCACAGCGGCTTGAAACTGTACACCAGCAGGGCCAGCCCAAAGGCCGTCACCGATTTTTTCTCGATGCCGCTTTCCGCCAGCCGCGTGGTGAGCGTGGCAGCGATCATCGCATAGGGCGTGCCCGATGCCATGCCGAGCGCCAGCGCGCCCAGCGGCCCGGCTTCGAAATAGGGTTTGATGGCAGCGGTGAGGGAGCGGTTGCCGGAAACTGTTGTGGCCATGCGGCACACCCTTGGCGGCAGGGTGCGGCCTGTCAATGGGCAGGCATCAGGCGGGCGGCAGTTGCAACCGCTTGTCCCGCCCGGTTTCGCCGCGCACGATGGAGAGGGACGATTTCGGCACGCCCAGCGCGCGTGCCAACAGCGCCAGCACGGCGGCATTGGCCTTGCCGGCTTCGGGCGTTGCTGTCACCCGCACCTGCACCACGCAGTCATTGATGGACATCGCGTCGGCGCTGGCGTTGGGCGTGACCCGCAGCGACAGGCAGTGTTGCGCATCGGCCAGCGCGCGCAGGTCGGCAGCATCGGGCAGGGCGGGTTTACGGGCCATGGCAGCAGCAGGGCGCACCCGGGGCCGGGCTGTCAACATTGACCCTTTCCGCTGCGGCGGTCGGCCTTTAGACCGGTGCAATCAAGAGGAGGCTCCCTAGATGAAATTCACCACTCGTATCGCCGTGCTGCTCAGCGCCTTTGCCTTGCCGGTGCTGCCCGCCATGGCGCAGGCCGCTGCTGCGTCTGTTGTCCAGACCGAGGATGCACGGCTGACGGCGTTTCTGGACGCGGAATTTGCCGATTGGGTGAAATCGCAGCCGCAGCTCGCCACACGGCTGGGCATCAAGGCCGGCAGCGACAAGTGGAACGACATCAGCGATGCCGTGTCCGACGCCCAGGTGAAGTGGCGGCAGGCCAGCGTGGGCCGGATGACGGCCAGCATCGATCGCGCCAAACTGTCGGGTGAGGGGCAGGTGAATTACGACATTTGGGCGCTGGAGGCGGAACGTGCCGCGCTGGGCAATGCCAATCGCATCTATCGCCCGCCGTTTTATTCGCGGCTGTATTCGCTGCACAGCCAGCTGCCGGATTTCCTGATCAACACGCACACGGTGGCCGATGCTGCCGACCTGAAAAACTATATCGCCCGCCTGAAGGGCTTGCCTGCCCAGCTTGATCTGGGGTTGGAGCGCACCCGCGCCAGCGAAAAGGCTGGCATCCGCGCGCCGAAATTCCAGATGGAAAATATCATCGTCGGCGCCGCCAAATTGACCAGCGGTGCGCCGTTTGGCGCCAATGAAACTGGGGGCCCGGATGCCGCGCTTTGGGCCGATGTGAAGGCCAAGACCGAAAAGCTCGTCAGCGCCGGCACCCTGCCGCGCGCCGAGGCGGATGCCTTGCTGGCGCAAGCCCGCTCCGCCATCGCCGATCTGAAGCCCGCCTATGGCCGGGTGATCGATTGGGCGACGGCCAGCCTGGCCAGCGCGCCATCGGGCCGGGTTGGCGCGGGCTCGCTGCCGAACGGCGCTGCCTATTATGCCAACGAACTGAAGCTCAACACCACGACCGATCTGACGGCAGAGCAGATCCACCAGATCGGCCGATCGGAAGTCGCGCGGATCGAAGCCGAGCAGGACGCGCTGGCACGGGCCGCCGGCGTGAAGGACCGCCACGCCTTTTATGTGCAGCGCGCCAAATTGTTCCCCGACAAGCCCTATGATGATGCGTCGCGCGCGGCCTATTTGCAGGAAGCCAATCGCTTTGTTGGCCATGTCCGCAGCCAGTTGGGGCCGTATTTCGGCACCGTGCCGGCCTATGGCATCGAAGTGGTGCGCGAACCGGCGTTCAGCGAAGTGGCCGGCGGCGCCGCCCATGCCAGCGCGCCCAGCCCGGATGGCAAGCGCCCGGCTCGCACTTATGTTCACCTGGTCGGCACCGAAAAGGACCCGGCGTCGCTTTACACATTGATGTGTCACGAGGCCGTGCCGGGTCACAACATGCAGGGCGATATCCAGGTGCGCCAGACGGGCGGCCCCAAATTCCGCGCCGTCACCGGTTATGTCGCCTTTGGCGAGGGCTGGGGCCTTTATGCCGAACGGATGTGCGCCGAAATGAAGGTCTTCCCCGACATCGCGGCGGATTTCATGCGGCTGGATGCCGAATTGTTCCGCGCCGCCCGTCTGGTGGTGGATACCGGCCTGCACGCCAAGGGCTGGAGCGAGGACGAGGCAGTGAAATATCTGGGCGAAACCGGCCGCGCGCCGCCCGAAATGGCGCGTTCGGAAGTGCGCCGCTACATCACGCTGCCGGGCCAGGCCACCGGCTACAAGATCGGCATGCTGAAGATCATGGAAGTGCGCGCCAAGGCCGAAAAGGCGCTGGGGCCGAAGTTTGACATCAAGGGCTTCCACGACTTGCTGATCGCATCGGGTTCGCAACCGCTGTCGATCATGGAGCGGCGCGTGGATGATTGGATCGCCGCCCGCAAAGGCTGAGGTTTACGGCGGCGGGCTGGGCGGATAGCGTAGCCTCCGTTCAAACGGGGGACTGACATGATCCGCAAACTGCTCGCCGCCAGCCTGTTGGCGTCTGCCGCACCGGCCTTTGCCGCTGCGCCGGCACCGCTGAAGGACGCTGCCGCCGCCATCGTGGACGCGCGCGCTGGCGAACTGGCCAACATGATCGACCAGGTGTTCAGTTATGCCGAGCCGGGCTTTCAGGAGGTGCGGACCAGCGCTTACCTCACCGGCATCCTTGAGAAGAACGGTTTCACGGTGACGCGCGGCGTGGCCGGCATTCCCACG
>NZ_JANPML010000005.1:0-5472 GCF_031422795.1 Sandarakinorhabdus sp. | reverse complement strand
TTCCACCCAGCGGTCACCGGCCTCGATGAAGCGCAGGCCCAATTGCTTGTTGTGCGGCACGCGGCCGACGAACTGGCCCATGAACTGGCTGACCTGCTCGGCGAAGTTGCTGCTCATGGCTTTTCCCCCACGGCCGACTTGGCCAGCGCACCAATGCGGGCGATCATCGATGCCAGCCCTTGCGTGCGGTTGGAGGACAGGTGTCGGGACAGGCCAAGGCTGTCGAGCCGGGCCTTGATGGCGTTGCCGTCGATGTCGGCCGGCTGGCGGCCGTCAGCCAGCATCAGCACCAGCGCGACAAGGCCTTTGACAATGGCGGCGTCGCTGTCGGCAGCAAAGCGCAGTACGTCGCCATCTTGGCTGGGGTGCAGCCAAACCTGCGATGCGCAGCCGCGCACCTTGTTGGCGTCGGTTTTCAGGGCGGGCTCCATCGCCGGCAGGGCGTGGCCCAGCGCGATGATCAGTCGATAACGGTCGTCCCAATCGTCGAAGGCTTCGAATTCGGCCTCGACATCATCGAAAGTGGTGATGGCCATGACCGCAGCCCATGGCGGGGCAAATGGGCTGCGGTCAAGACCATTGACGTTACAGGTCAACACCTGCGGCGATGGCTTCCAATTTGCGGATGCGCTCTTTCAGGTCGGCCAGATCGATGCGCTGGCCGATGGCAGGCAGTTCGCCGCCGGTGGGCCGGGCTTCCAGCTCGCGCAGTTTCAGGCGCAGCCAGCCAGACCAGCCCCAGGCGGCGAGGCCGCCCAGCATGGCGAGGCCTGTCAGGGTGGCGGCGGACAGGATCAGGAGGGAATCAGCCGGGGGCATGGTGTGTCTCCTCTTGCTCAATCGTTTTTCAGGGATTCGATTTCATCGGAAAGCCGCTTGGCCGGATCGGTCGCGAGGCGTTCCAGCACGCGGATACGGTCGTTTAGCCGGGCGACTTCGGATTGCAGGCGGTTGTTTTCGGCCGTCTCGCTGGCGTCACCGCCCTTTTTCAATTTTTCCAGTGTCTTGTTGGTGCGGTCACCCATGCGGCCGGACAAGACTTTGCCGATCGTGACGATCGCCACGATCAACACCACCATTTCAAACGGATTCATATCCCTGTTTCCTTGTCTGCCAGCCTATGACTGAGCGGGGGGCGGGCCGGTTGGGTCAATTCAGTTGTTTGGTCTTCAAACTGTCGATTTCGGCGGCCAGCATGCTGGGTTTGTCGGTAGCGATGCGTTCCAGCACCGCCATGCGATCCTTGATACTGCCCAGTTCGGCGCGCAGCTGGGCGTTTTCCTGGCTGATCAGCCGGATCCGCTCCATCGCTTCGCCGCCGCCGTTGGGATACATCGGCTTGCCCCAGCTGTTTTCCAGCGGATAGCCGTTCTTCACCTTCAGCCAGGTCGTGACCACCCAGCCAATCACGCTGGTAAAGCCGATGATGCCGGCCGCAGGCGCAATCGCCTCGAGCATGACGGGGTCAAGAGCCATCGGATAGTGCCTTTCAGGTCAATTGCTTGGGCGCATCGCGCAGGGCTTCGATCTGCACGGCAAGGCCTTCATTGCGATCAGTGACGATCCGGTTGAGCACGGCCACACGTTCTTCCAGCGTGGCGATGCGGTTGGCATATTGGGCCGCCTGCTCGGCCGTGGCGCTGGCCGTCACGTCCAGTTGCTTTTCCTTGAGCTTGATCCAGCGTTTGGCGACACTGGCGAGAATCCCTGTGATCGGGATCATGAACACCAGGATCGGAACCATGTAATTCCACATCATTCCTGCTCCCTTATCGCAGCTTTTCGATCTCGTTGGCGAGTTCGCGGCTGTCACTGGTCAGGTGAAATTCCAGATCGCGCAGGCGGCGATCGGCGTCGCGGAACTGGGCGTTCACGTCGCGCAGCGTGCGCTTGGGCTGCACTCGCACATCGCGCCAGAATTCAACGCGTTCCGGGCTTTGATCATACAACGACGATGGCTTCTGGTTGGCGATCCAGCCGATGGCCAGATAGGCCAGGACGGTGGAACCACCGCCCATGATGGCGCCCAGCGCAAAGCCGATGCGGACAAGCGTGACATCCCAGCCGAAATAATCGGCGATGCCGGAACAAACGCCCATGATCTTGCCGTTGCGTTTGTCGAGGTAGAAGCGGGTGCGGCTTTCAGACATTGTGAAATTTCCCTGTTGGCCAGCGCGGACGAGCGCGCCGGGTGTGCCGGTCAATAGGTGGAGGGCGCGATGAGGGCGATCAGCAGGTACAGGATCACCGGTGAGCCAAAGCCGAACACGGCGGCTGCGACAAACCCGACGCGGACCAGCGTGGCATCCCAACCAAAATAATTGGCGATCCCGGCGCACACGCCCAACATTTTGCCTTCGGTCTTGTTGACGAGAAACTGGCGGCTCATTGCTTTGGCCTCCTTGGCCTGGTTACCGGTTCAGCGAAGCAGCCGGCGCTGCTCGGATTGGTCGGAAATCCGACCATCCTTCCAATTGGGGTTGTCGGCAGCGATAATGCGCTCGACGGTTTCGATGCGCTGATCGAGCCGGCGGGCGAGATCGTGCAGTTCATCCAGCAACGCTTCATCCTGGCTGCTGATGCCGGTCTGGCTTTTCCACTTGGTCAGATAGTGGAGGATCAGGCCCGGCAGGCCGATGAACAGCATGCCAACGACGGCGACGGGGACGATGATGTCTTCCATGTGATCAACCCTCCGTCTTGCCGAGGCGCGCCTTCATGGCGGCGATTTCGGCATCCACTTCATCATTGTCGGCCAGGGCGGCGAATTCGTCCGACAGGCTGCGGGTGCCGCTGCCATCTGCCAGGCCCAGCGCATCGGCGCGGCCTTCGGCCATATCGGCACGACGTTCCAGCACTTCAAAACGGCTGAAGGCCTCTTCCACGCGCGGGCCACGGATCATCTCGCGCAGCTTGGAACGCTGGGTAGCGCTCTCGATGCGGTTGAGCAGGGCGTTCTGGCGGTTGCGGGCTTCGCGCAGCTTGCTTTCGAGCTTGGCGATGTCGGCTTCGTTCAGCGACAGCGTTTCATTGAGCAGATCAATCTCCACCTGGGTGGTGTCGATAAAGGCCTTGGCCTTGTTCTTTTCAACCAGCGCGGCCTTGGCGAGGTCTTCACGGCCCTTGGACAGGGCGAGTTCGGCCTTGTCATGCCAATCCTGCACGGCCTGGTTCGCCTTGATCATGGCGCGCTTCATTTCCTTCTGGTCGGCGATGGTGCGAGCCGCAGACGCGCGCACTTCCACCAGCGTTTCCTCCATCTCCATGATGATCATGCGGATCATCTTGGCCGGGTCTTCAGCCCGGTCGAGCAGGTCGGTCACGTTGGCAGCAATGATATCGCGGGTGCGCGAAAAAATGCCCATCGGTCTCATCTCCAGAAATTCGAAAGTGGTTGTCGTCAGCATCGGGACCGGGGCTGGTTCCATCCGAAGGGGGCGACTCAGTGGAACCAATACCCCGGTCATCGTGGTGTGGTTCACGCCACGATATCGCTGTTCACGGTCGGCGTCACCATGGCAGGGCCAGTGGCGGCGGCGATGAAGGTGGTGCCGATCAAAAGGGCGGCCATCACGGCCATCATGTTGCGGCTGAAGTTGATGAAGTTGGTGGTCATTGTTGGTCTCCCTGAGATGGTTGCTTGAAGTGGTTGGCGGCGATGATCCGCTCATGCCAGCTACTTTGCATATGTCGTGCCAACTGCCCGATTTAATCTAAGTAACTGAAATCATGAACTATGCTGTGGAGGAGTGATTTTTTTCCTCAGCGGGAATTGCCAAACATCGGGAAATTGTGCCAACTCATCGCATGGCCGCTCCAGCCCAGATGATTGGCAGCTCCTTGAGCTTCCTCGACGCCGTCGAACGCGCGTCGGCAGCGGCCGCCTTGAACCGCCCTGTGCTGGTGATTGGCGAGCGCGGCACCGGCAAGGAACTCATCGCCGATCGCCTGCACCGCCTGTCCCCGCGCTGGTCACAAACACTGGTCAGCCTCAATTGCGCGGCGCTGCCGGAAAATCTGATCGATGCCGAATTGTTCGGCTATGAACCGGGCGCCTTCACCGGCGCACAGCGAGCGCGGGCGGGCCGGTTCGAGGATGCCGACGGCGGCACCTTGTTCCTCGATGAAATTGGCACCTTGTCCAGCCAGGCCCAGGAACGGCTGCTGCGCGTTGTTGAATATGGTGAGCTGACGCGGCTGGGATCGAACAAACCGATCAGCGTCGATGTGCGGCTGGTGGGCGCCACCAACGAAGATCTGCCCGGCCTTGTCGAACGCGGGCGGTTCCGCGCCGATTTGCTCGATCGGCTGAGTTTCGAGGTCATCACCCTGCCGCCCTTGCGGGAGCGCGCCGAGGATATCGACATATTGGCGCTGCACTTTGCCCGCCGCATGGCCGCCGAATTGGGCTGGCCGCGCTTCCCGGGCTTCACGACCAAGGTGCAGGAACAGCTGGCGACCTGGGGTTGGCCGGGCAATGTGCGCGAGTTGAAAAACGTGGTGGAACGCGCGCTGTATCGCTGGGGCGATGCGGAAACGCCGATCGGGCAATTGGTCATCGATCCGTTCGAATCGCCGTGGCGGCCCAAATCGCAGCCTATGTCTGGTCACGGCAGTTTTGCCGCCTACCCGCCGACCGCATCTTTTTCTGCGCCCAGCATCAGCCCGGTGGACGAGGCGGCCGCACTGCCGCCGCCAAGGCTCGAAAGCATCAGCGATCTGCGCGGCGCGGTGGCCGCCTATGAAAAACAGATTCTTGAATCAGCTCTGGAACGCCACCGCCACAACCAGCGCCGCACCGCCACAGCGCTGGGCCTGAGCTATGACCAGCTGCGCCACGCGCTGAAACGGCACGACCTGCTGGGGGAATAGGGCGCGCTGCCTTCCCGCCATTTCGCGGAGCCATGGCCAACCGATTCCAACGCCACGGCTTGGTTGAAGAAACAAGAATTTTTTGTGACTTGCGAAAATGGTCTGTGGCAGCATCAACTTGCCATTGAAATGCGATACTTTAAGCCGCCGCGCGGCTTGGTTCTGGCGCCATTTGCAGGCAATCGCTTTTGCGCCGGGTTTGCGCGCATTTTGTCTTGTCGCCTGCCGGCTGTGAGTTAGAGCTATGCCCGTCACGGCCAGACAGGCGCTACCCCAAAGAAGGTTCAGAAATGTCCAGCCCCGGAACTGCCGCAGATATTTGCCCGGTCATCCTGTCGGGCGGTGCCGGTACCCGGCTGTGGCCGCTGTCGCGCGGGCTGCACCCCAAGCAGCTGCTGCCCATCGTGGCGACCCAGTCGATGCTGCAGGCGACGCTGGCCCGCGTTGCAGCGGCGCCGGGTTTCAGCCCCGCCATCGTGGTTGGCGGCGAAGCGCACCGGTTCATGATCGCCGACCAGATGGCCGCCGCCGGCACGCCGCCGCGCACGATCCTGCTCGAACCGGCTGGACGCAACACCGCCGCCGCGATTGCGCTGGCGG
>NZ_JANPML010000004.1:0-6080 GCF_031422795.1 Sandarakinorhabdus sp. | reverse complement strand
CAGCACATTGGCAGGCGCTTCCACGGCTTCACCCGACAGCGAGACCCGGCCTGGTGCCGGCAGCGGCGGCAGGCTGGTCAGGTCGCTGGCCACCGCCCACAGGGCCAGGCGCCAGCGCGTCGGTTCGGGGCGCAGCAACGCCGGCACGAACAAATGCAACGGCCCCATCCGGACACCGCAGCGGCTCAATGCCTGACGATCGGTGCGGGTCACGCCCACCAGTTGTTCGGCAACATCCTCGCGGGCCAGCACGCCCAGCCCTTCGACCAGTTGCACGATCAGGCCGCGCGCCGGAGCGGAAACCTCCGCGCGCAGCGCCTGCACCCGGGCCAGCGGCGCCGCAACAAGGGCAATGGCCTCACCCACAAAACGTTCCAGCCGTTCTGCCACGCGGCGGCGATCATCGGGCCCAAGCGCGGTGATCGCACGATCAAGCTCGACCCGCGGCGCCAGCGCATCGCGGCCCTTGCGCAGCGTTGCCACCCGCGCGCCCTGCCACAACAGGCGCGGCGGCAGGCTGCCGTCAAAATCCAGTGAAAACGCGCTGTCTTCGGCTTCGGCCAGCTGCTTGGCGCGGGCAGCGAGTTCACGCGACAGATGGCGCTCGGCCGCCGCCAGCAACAACCGCTGCTCGCCGGCCCGCGCCGCCGCATCGGCGGTAAAACGGAAACCGTCCAGCCGGCCAATCATCTCGCCGTCGACAGCAACGCCCCCATCGGCTTCGATCAGCACATGCGCCGACACCCCGCGCGCTTTCAGATCCTTGAGCAGCACAGCCGTGCGGCGATCGACGAACCGCTGGGTGAGCGCGCCGTGCAGCGCATCGGACAGGCGGTCTTCCAGTGCGCGCGTCCGCTCCGCCCACAAGACCGGATTGTCGACCCAGTCCGGCCGGTGGGCCACATAGGTCCAGGTCCGTGCTGCCGCAATGCGATCGGCAATCGCCTCCACATCACCGGTGACGCGATCGAGATGCGCGATTTCGGCCGCGATCCACGCATCCGGCAAGTGGCCGCGGCCTTCGGTCAGATGACGGAACACCCGGCCCACCAGCCGCGTGTGCGCCTCCACCCCAGTCTTGCGATAATCGGGCAGGCTGCACGCCTGCCACAGACGGATCAGCCCACGCTCACCCAGCATTCGGCTGTTCGCGCGTTCCATCACCCAGGGTTCACCGGCCAGGCGCTTGAGCACGCCCATATCAATGGCATCATCGGATCGCACCAGTTCGGGGCGGAACGGCCGTTCGTCCATGGTGGCGACCAGCCGCGGCAGGCTGGAAAAGTCCAGATCGGTGTTGCGCCACACCAGATGCGTCAGCGGCTCGAAGCGATGCTCTTCCAGGCCCTCGATCTCTTCAGGGGTGAAACTGCAATTGGCCACGCTGCCCAGTTGCACCGTGCCGAACGTGCCATCGCGCTGGTGGCGGCCGGCGCGGCCAGCGATCTGCGCCATTTCCGACAGGGTGAGCCGGCGCTGGCGCTTGCCGTCGAACTTGCCGAGCGCGGCAAAGGCGACATGGGCAATATCCATGTTCAGCCCCATGCCGATGGCATCGGTGGCGACGAGATAATCGACCTCGCCCGACTGATACATGGCCACTTGGGCGTTGCGGGTGCGCGGCGACAATGAACCCATCACCACCGCAGCCCCGCCCTTTTGCCGGCGCAGCATTTCGGCGATGGCGTACACTTCGGCGGCCGTGAAGGCGACGATGGCGGTGCGGCGCGGCAATCGCGACAATTTCTTCGGCCCGGCATAGGCCAATATGGAAAAACGCGGCCGGGTGATGATCTCGGCGTCGGGGATCAGCTTGCGGATCAGGGGCCGCAGCGTTTCCGAACCCAGGATCATGGTTTCGGCATAGCCGCGCGCCCGCAACAGCCGATCGGTAAAGACATGCCCACGTTCGGGATCGGCGCCCATCTGGCCTTCGTCGATGGCGACAAAGGCCACCTCGCGGTCCAGCGGCATCGATTCGACTGTGCACAGGAACCAGCGCGCGCCCGGCGGCACGATCTTTTCCTCGCCAGTGATCAGCGCAACCGAGGCTGCGCCCTTGGCCGCCACAACCTTTTCATAGACTTCGCGGGCCAACAGCCGCAGCGGGAAGCCGGTGATCCCACTGGTGTGGCCGCACAGGCGTTCGACAGCCAGGTGGGTCTTGCCGGTGTTGGTGGGGCCGAGAACGGCGGTGACGCGGCTGTTGCCGGTGGTGGGCGAAGCCCCAGAAAAGATGCGGTCCCGGTTCACTCGGCTGATCTGGGGCGCGGCAAGCGCGGCGGCAAGGGCCTGTGGCAATCGGTCAGGGAACTACTAGCCTGGAACAAACCGGCTTGGGAACAATCGGAACTTGGGCCGTTCGGGCCCATCCGTTGCTGGTGATTTTGAGGCCACCTCATCATGTACAGCCGGCTCGGTTGTGCATGGCAATGAAGGTGACACGACTGAATCTGCGGCGCAAGTGACCGTATAATGACGGCGGCTCATCGCGGTTGACTTGTCCCCAGATTGTTGTCGGATTGACACGGCGACTCGAGAGGGGCAAATCAACCACAGATAGGTCGGAAATGAATTTATCCGGCAAGAACCGATAGTTAACCGTTTGTAAAGATGGTTTGACCGTTGGGTTTGGGGGAATGGGTTTGTATCAACCGGGTCTTCAGCCGGCAGTCGGAGGCAGCATCGCGCTGCCGGGACCGCTGTTTGTGCCCCATTCTGTGCCGCATTCTACACCGGCCGCGCAGATTGCTCGCGCTGGCCAGGCCCTTGCCCGCACCGCTGTTCGCGCCGCTGCCGCCGAACGCCTGCGACTGGCAGATGATTGGCAACGACTGCGCCGCGCTACCGCACAGGGCGATATTGATCTGGATCTTGGTTCCGCCATCGGCAGCCGCCGCTGGTGGATGAAACTGACAGCCTGCACGGCGCTGCTGGGTGGCGCGATGTGGGCCGGCAGCCTGGTGCCGCCGATCCATGAGGCCGTTCCGACCCCGTTGACGCCGGCCCAGCATGACGAAGCGCAGGCCTATGCCATTGCGCCGCTGGTGTTTGGCGGCGTTTCGGGCGCAACGCCACGCGTTGATCCGCGCCAGCTGCGCCCACTGGCCGAAGCGCCGGAACGGCCGCGCGTGGAACGCAGCGTGACCATCGGCCAGCGCGGATTGTCCGGCGCCCTGCGCAACGCCGGGGTTGGCGCTGGCGATGTCGCCGAGGTGAACCGCCTGCTGGCCGGGCTGAACCCCGGTGGCAGCGCCCGCGCCGAACTGGTGCTGGGCCGGCGGGATTCAAAATCGGTGCCGCGGCCGCTGGAAAGCCTGGCCCTGCGGGCTGCCTTTGACCTGCGGGTCGAAATCAACCGCTCCGAAACCGGCCTCAGCCTGAAACGCATTCCCATCAAAGTCGATTCAACCCCGCTCAGGGTCAGCGCTCCGGTGACCGGCAGCCTCAATCGGGCGCTGCGCAGTGCCGGCATCCCCGGTGGGCAAGCCGCCGAATTCATCAAGCAGATGCGCCACGTTGTCGATTTCCAGCGCGGTCTGGGCAAGGCTGATCGTTTCGACATCGTCATCGAACAGGATCGCGCCGAAACCGGCGACGTGCGGCACGGCAAATTGCTGTTCGGCGCGCTGGCAAGGCAGGGCAAGAACCCGGTCGAGATCGGCCTGTGGAAGGGCGAATATTACCAGGCCAGCGGCGAAGGCGTGAAAAAGGGCCTGATGAAGACGCCGGTTGATGGCGCCCGCATGTCGAGTGGCTTCGGCATGCGTCTGCACCCGGTGCTGGGCTTCAGCCGCATGCACAAGGGGGTCGATTTCAACGCCGGTCATGGCCAGTCCATCATGGCGGCCGGCGGCGGCACGATCAGCTTTGCCGGCTGGCACGGCGGCCACGGCAAATATGTGATGGTCCGCCACAACAAGGATCTCGCCACCGCTTATGCCCATATGAGCCGCATCGATGTGAAGCCGGGCCAGCGCGTGGGCCAGGGCCAGCGCATCGGCGCGGTGGGTTCAACCGGCCTGTCAACCGGCGCGCACCTGCATTACGAAGTGTGGCTGCGCGGCAAGGCGGTGAACCCGGTCTCCCTGCGCTTCATCGGCGGCGCCGAACTGGCCGGGCGCGATCTCAACGAATTCCAGCGCCAGATGAACCGCTGGCGCGCGCTCGACAGCACTGGCGCTGCGCCAAAGTCGAAACCCGCTGGCTGACATTTTTTGGCCATGCTGCGCTGGCAAGGAGGCCCGGTGACTGGCCCCGCCCGCCATTTCCTCCTGCTTGTCTGCCTGCCGTTGATGGCTGCAGCCGCCACCTTGCCGCGCCCGCAGCGCCCGGTGGCCAAAGTGGTTTCCACCGCCTGGGGCGAAGAAGCGGCACGAGACAAGGCCGGCGAAGCCGCCGATGTGATCCGCATCGCCGGCATCAAGACCGGGATGGCCGTGGCCGATATCGGCACAGGCGGCGGATATTATGTGATGCGGGTGGCGCCGGTGGTGGGGCCGCAGGGCCGGGTGTTTGCGCAGGATCTGTCGCTGACCGTACTCGACCGGGTGCGGCAGCGGGTGAAGGCTGCCCGCCTGACCAATATACGCTATGTGCAGGGCCGGCAGGCCAGCGCCCGCCTGCCCGCCGCCAGCGTGGATGTCGCGCTGATGATTCACATGTACCATGAAATCGAACAGCCCTATCTGCTGCTCGATCGCCTGCGCGGCAGCCTGAAGCCGGGCGGCCGGGTGGTGGTCGTCGATCTTGACCGGCCTTCGGAAGAACATGGCATGCCCAAGGCGCTGCTAGCCTGCGAAGTGAAGGCCGTGGGCTATGAACTGGTCAGCATGGCCGATATCACGCAGGGCTATGTGGCGGTGTTCCGTCCCGGCGTGCGGCCTCGTCCCGAAACCGTGAAGGCCTGCCGGGGCTAAGGGGGCGACGTGCCGCATTTGCTGCCAAACCCAAGCATGACAGGCATTCATCCATGACGAAAACGCCGCCGATCGTGCTTTTTTATGGCCGTGCCGGGCTGATCCCGTTCCTGGCGCCGCCGCTGGCCACACTGGCATTTCCGGATTTCCGCTGGCAGTTCACCGAAGCCTTGCTGTGGTGGGCGGCGATCATCCTGTCGTTTCTTGGCGGCGCGCGCTGGGGCACGGCGGTGCAGAGCGCGCAGCCAAACTCTGGCCTGATCGGCCTGGCCATGCTGCCCAGCATCATCGGCTGGCTCGTGCTGCTGGCGCCGCCCAAATATCGCATCGCGCAGCTTCTGGTGCTGGCTGCGGCGCTGCTCGTCCATTTCATCTGGGATTGGACCGCCCGCAGCCTGCCCGGTTGGTATGGCCGGCTGCGCCTGCTGCTGACCACGGGCGCCGTCGCCGGGCTCGGCTGGCAGGCGGCGTTACAGGGATGAACCCTCGCCAGTTTTGACAGTTTTTCCGCATTTCGTGCGTTTTCGACCGCCAACATCCCGGATTTTCAAAGAGCGCCAAATCCGGAGTCTAGCCGGTAACGGCGCTGTAGGACAGACTCAGTTACTCCAGCGGGCGAAGATGGCGGTGGGCAGCAACAGCCCGCGGGTTTCCTCGCGGATGGCCATGTCACCCACTTCGATGCTGCCGCCGCGTGAACCGATCGCCTGTTCAACCAACGGGTGCAGCGCCAATGCCGACATGCGAATGGCATAGACGGTGAGCACGAAGAAGCGCGCATCGTCCGCCAGCAGTTGCCGGGCCAGATCGACCAGTTCCGGCAGGTCGCGTTCCAGCTGCCAGATCTCGCCATCGGGGCCACGGCCATATTTGGGCGGATCAAGGATCAGGCCGTGATATTTCGCGCCGCGCCGCACTTCGCGGCGCAGGAACTTCAGCGCATCATCGATGATCCAGCGCACCGGCGCCTCGGCCAGGCCCGACAGCGCGGCATTCTCGCGGGCGGCCGCCACACTTTTCTTGCTGGCATCGACATGCGTCACCGTCGCGCCGGCGCGGGCCGCCACCAGGCTGCCAACGCCGGTATAGCCGAACATGTTCATCACCCGGTCGCCAGGCTTGATACGGCTGGCCAGCCAATCGAACTGGCCGCCCATATCG
>NZ_JANPML010000003.1:0-2219 GCF_031422795.1 Sandarakinorhabdus sp. | reverse complement strand
AAAAAATTGGGTCCCCCCCACCGCCCGCCCCGCCGGAGGCCTCGCCCTCCTGATTCTACAGGCGGTGTCACCCCGCGCTATTGATCGCCTGCTGACGAACGAAGGGCGGCGGTGCCGGTGTGGCACCGCCGCCCTTTTCGTTGGCGGAAGGATCAGGCCTCCGTGGCCGGCGCCGGCAGCGCTTTCGGTGCCTTCTTCGCCTTCAGCTTCTTGATGGCCGGCACGATTTCGAACGACAGATCCTCGTCCTTCACGTGCACGCGCACTTCGCCGCCGTTAACCAGCTTGCCGAACAACAGCTCCTCGGCCAGCGGCTGCTTGATCTTCTCCTGGATGAGGCGGCCCATCGGGCGCGCGCCATACATCTTGTCGTAACCGCGGGTGATCAGCCAGGCCTTGGCTTCCTCGGTCAGGCTGATGTGCACGTCGCGATCAGCCAGTTGCATTTCCAGCTGCAGGATGAACTTGTCGATCACCATGGCGACCACCGATGGCGGCAGATAGCCGAACGGCACCGTGGCATCGAGCCGGTTGCGGAATTCCGGCGAGAACATCTTCTTGATGGCCTCTTCATCCTCGCCGATGCGGGTGGTGGCGCCGAAACCGATGCCTTCCCGCGCCATGTCGGCAGCGCCGGCATTGGTGGTCATGATCAGGATGATATTGCGGAAATCCACCGTCTTGCCGTGGTGATCGGTCAATTTGCCGTTGTCCATCACCTGCAGCAGGATGTTGAACAGATCCGGGTGGGCCTTTTCGATTTCGTCGAGCAACAGCACCGAATGCGGCTGTTGATCGACAGCATCGGTGAGCAGCCCGCCCTGATCAAAACCGACATAGCCGGGAGGCGCACCGATCAGCCGGCTGACCGAGTGGCGTTCCATATATTCCGACATGTCGAACCGGGTCAGCGGGATGCCCAGGATGCCGGCCAATTGCTTGGCGACTTCGGTCTTGCCGACGCCGGTGGGGCCGCTGAACAGATAGCAGCCAATCGGCTTGTTGGGTTCGCGCAGGCCCGCGCGTGCCAGCTTGATGGCGCTCGACAATTTTTCGATGGCGGCATCCTGGCCGAACACCACCCGCTTCAGATCGGCATCCAGCGTTTGCAGCTGGGTCTTGTCGTCGGTGGAAACGCTTTTCGGCGGGATGCGCGCCATGGTGGCGATCACCGCTTCCACTTCCTTCACGCCGATGCTCTTCTTGCGCTTGTTTTCGGGCAGCAGCATCTGCGACGCGCCGCTTTCGTCGATCACGTCGATGGCCTTGTCAGGCAGTTTGCGATCGTTGATGTAACGCGCCGAAAGCTCCACAGCGGCCTTGATGGCCTCGGCGGTATATTTCAGCTTGTGGTGCTCTTCATACGAAGGCCGCAAGCCCATCAGGATCTTGATGCTGTCCTCGATGCTCGGCTCGTTCACGTCGATCTTCTGGAAGCGGCGCAGCAGGGCGCGATCCTTCTCGAAGTGGTTGCGGAATTCCTTGTAGGTGGTCGAACCGATGCAGCGGATGGCACCGGACGAAAGCGCCGGTTTCAGCAAGTTCGATGCGTCCATGGCGCCGCCGCTGGTGGCACCAGCGCCGATCACGGTGTGGATTTCATCGATGAACAGCACGGCGTGCGGCAGCTTTTCCAGCTCGTTCACGACATTTTTCAGCCGCTCTTCGAAATCGCCACGGTAACGCGTGCCGGCGAGCAGCGCGCCCATGTCGAGGCTGTAGATCACTGCAGGCTTAAGCACGTCGGGCACCTGGCCTTCGACGATCTTGCGCGCCAGGCCTTCGGCAATGGCGGTCTTGCCGACGCCGGGATCACCGACATAAAGCGGGTTGTTTTTCGAACGGCGGCACAGGATCTGGATGGTGCGGTCCACCTCGGCATGACGGCCGATCAATGGGTCGACCTTGCCGATTTTGGCCTTCTCGTTGAGGTTCACGGTGAACTGCTTCAGGGCGCTTTCGCCGCCCTTCTTGTCGTTCTTTTCCGTCTTGATCGGCTTTTCCTCTGGCTCTTCCCGGTCGCTGCCGCCGGCCGAACCGCGCGGCGGCTTGGCTTCGGACTGGCCAGATTTGGCGATGCCGTGGCTGATGAACGACACCGCATCCAGCCGCGTCATGTCCTGCTGCTGCAGGAAGAACACGGCGTGGCTTTCGCGCTCGGAAAACAGCGCCACCAGCACGTTGGCGCCGGTCACTTCCTCGCGGCCGCTGGACTGCAC
>NZ_JANPML010000002.1:0-9492 GCF_031422795.1 Sandarakinorhabdus sp. | reverse complement strand
ATCGCGCTTGCTTCTGATCATGCCGGCTATGCCCTGAAGGCGCAGCTGGCCGACGAATTGCGCGCGGCGGGCCATGTGGTTGTCGATCTTGGTCCCGACAGCGAAGCCAGCGTGGACTACCCCGATTTTGGCCGCGCCCTGGGCGAAGCCGTGGCGCAGGGCCGCGCTGAAAAGGGCATTGCCGTGTGCGGCAGTGGCATCGGCATTTCGATTGCCGTCAATCGCATTGCCGGCGCCCGCTGCGCGCTGGTGACCAGCGGCTTGTTGGCGCGGCTGGCCCGTCAGCACAATGATGCCAATTGCATCGCGCTGGGCAGCCGGATAATCGGCATCGCAACCGCCCGCGATTGCGTGGCCGAATTTCTGAACACGCCGTTCGAAGGTGGCCGCCATGCCGGCCGCGTTGCCAAATTGGGTTGAGGAGTATCACGATGAGCACGAATCCAAAGACGTCGGCGGTGAACGAGTTTCGGCCCGATGGCTTCTTCGAAACACCGCTGGCTGGCAGCGATCCGGCCGTTGCCGCTGCTGTTGCCGCTGAACTTGATCGGCAGCAGAACCAGATCGAGCTGATTGCGTCGGAAAACATCGTCAGCCGCGCCGTGCTGGAAGCGCAAGGCAGCGTGTTCACCAACAAATATGCCGAAGGCTATCCCGGCAAGCGTTACTATCAGGGCTGCCATCCTTCTGACATCGTGGAACAATTGGCCATCGATCGCGCCAAGGAGCTGTTTGGCGCCGCCTATGCCAACGTGCAGCCGCATTCGGGCGCGCAGGCCAATGGCGCAGTGATGCTGGCGCTCACCAAGCCGGGCGACACCATCCTGGGCATGAGCCTGGATGCCGGCGGCCACCTTACCCACGGCGCCAAGGCGGCGATGAGCGGCAAGTGGTTCAACGCCGTGCAATATGGCGTGCGCCGCGAAGATCATCTGATCGATTATGATGAAGTTGAGCGCCTGGCCGTGGAGCACAAGCCGGTGCTGATCATCGCAGGCGGTTCTGCTTATCCGCGCATCATTGATTTTGCCCGTTTCCGCGCCATTGCCGACAAGGTGGGCGCGCGTCTGCTTGTCGATATGGCGCATTTTTCCGGGCTGGTCGCCGCTGGCGTGCATCCCTCGCCGATCCCGCACGCCGATGTGGTGACGACCACCACCCACAAGACGCTGCGCGGGCCCCGGGGTGGCATGATCCTGTCCCGCGATGCCGATCTGGGCAAAAAGTTCAACAGCGCCGTGTTCCCCGGCCTGCAGGGCGGCCCGCTGATGCACGTGATCGCCGGCAAGGCGGTCGCCTTTGGCGAAGCGCTGCAGCCGGGTTTCAAGGATTATTGCCGCGCCGTGATCGCCAACGCCCAGGCGCTGGCCGCCCGGCTGGTGGAGCGCGGTTGCGCGGTCGTTGCCGGCGGCACCGACACCCATCTGGCGCTGATCGATTTGTCTCCCAAGGGCATCACCGGCAAGGATGCCGATGAAGCGCTGGAACGGGCCGGCATCACCTGCAACAAGAATGGCGTGCCCTTCGATCTGCTGCCACCCACGAAAACCAGCGGCATCCGCGTCGGTTCGCCGGCCGGCACCACTCGCGGTTTCGGCATTGCCGAATTCCAGGCCATTGGCGACATGATCGCCGATGTGCTGGACGGGCTGGCCGCCAATGGGCATGATGGCAACATCGAAGTGGAAAAGGCGGTGAACCAGCGGGTGCGGGCCTTGTGCGCGCGTTTCCCGATTTATCCGGCCTGATCCGTTTCGCTTTTGGCGAAGGGGTGATCTGATGCAGGGCGAAGAACCGGGCGGCCCGAAGCCAGAACCCGACAAGCTGGTTCAGATGGCGGAAGATGCCGCCGCCGCCGGCAAACGCGCGCTCGACAATGAGACCGGCCAGCAGATTGCCGAGATCGCCGATGCCGGTTTTACCAAGGCCGGGCAGGTGGTGGGTGATCTGCTGGACAATCCCACCGGCGAGAAGTTGAAGCAGGGCGCTGATGATCTGCTGGCCAAGGCCGGGCCATTGGGGGCCAGCGATGTGGGCCGCAATGTGATGGCGGGCGCGGCGGTCGGCTTTTTTGTCGGGCTGGTGTTTTCCTTTATCGGCATGTTCTGGGGCACGCTGATTGGCGCCGGGCTTGGTTTCCTGCGCACCATCACAAAGCGGCCCTGATGCGCTGTCCCTTTTGCGGCAACGACGACACCCAGGTGAAGGACAGCCGTCCCACCGAGGATGCGGCCGCCATCCGCCGGCGGCGGCAGTGCCCGGCGTGCGGCGGGCGTTTTACCACCTTTGAACGCGTGCAGCTGCGGGAACTGACTCTGGTGAAAAAGAGCGGCAAGCGCGAGCCGTTCGACCGTGACAAGCTGGCCCGTTCCATCGAGATCGCCTGCCGCAAGCGCCCGGTGGAATCCGAACGCATCGAGCGGCTGGTCAACGGTGTCGTGCGCCAGCTGGAATCGCTGGGTGAAGCCGAAATCGACGTGGGCGTGGTCGGCGAAATGGTGATGGTGGCGCTGAAGGCGCTCGATCCGGTCGCCTATATCCGCTTTGCCTCGGTCTACCGCGATTTCCGCGAAGCCAAGGATTTCGAGACGTTCGTGGGCGGTCTGTCGGAAGCCGTGAAGGGCGTGAAGGGCAACTGACAAGCGGCCTGACAAGCTGAGCCAAAACCGCTAGGGCCACGCCATGACGACGTTGCCGCCCAATCCGCCCGCCATCATATTGGTGCGCCCGCAACTGGGCATGAACATCGGTGCGGTGGCGCGCGCCATGCTGAATTTCGGCCTGACCGATCTGCGGCTGGTGCAGCCGCGCGATGGCTGGCCCAACCCCGAAGCCGGGCCGTCGGCCGCCGGGGCAGACAGCGTGATCGAAAGCGCGCGGGTGTTCGGCAGCCTGGCCGATGCCATTGCCGATTGCACCCTGACCATCGGCACCGCGCAAACCACCCGCGACATGGTGCGCCGCGTCACCTCGCCGGCCGCCGCCGTGGCGGAAATGCAGGCGCTGCCAGGCAAGGCAGCGTTGCTGTTCGGGCCGGAACGCACGGGCCTGGTGCGCGAGGATCTGCTGCTTTGCCACGCGATCTGCACCATCCCCAGCAATCCCGATTTCGGCAGCCTCAATCTGGCGCAGGCCGTGGCCGTGCTGGGTTATGCGTGGGTAACCGGCGATACCGCGCCGCCGCCGACATGGCTGGTCAATCACGAGGGCCCGGCAGCGCAGCATGAACTGGCCGGATTGATCGCCGCGGTGGCAACCCAGCTGGCAACCAATAGCTTTTTCAATCCCGCCCCCGGCAAGACCGAAACGGCACGATCGATGCTGCACAATGTTTTCACCCGCCCGGGGTTTACCGGCGCAGAAGTACAGTTTCTGCGCGGCGTGGTGCGCCACCTGGTACGCCCGCGCGGTGCCGAACGGCACGCCGCGCCGGCTGCCGGCGGCACCAGCCCGGACGATTGACGGCGTGATCAGGCCGGCAATCCGGTACGGCGCAGCGCCCCGGTAATTTCCTGGCGTATGGCGGGATCGGCAAATGGAAACGCCCGCAGAAAGCGCGCGCAGGTGACCGCCGGCTGACGCCGCTGCGCTTCGGCAAGCCACGCCTGCGCCCGCGCATCGTCGCCATTCAGGCCATGACAGGCCGCCGCAATCAACGCGATCAGGGCATGCGCACCCGGCTCCCGCGCACCGCGCTCGGCCCATTGTGCCGCGGCGGCATGATCAGCGCGAACCAGGTGGGACATGGCGCGGGTTGCCATCATCGCATAACGCAGCGGATCAAGCGGGCTGAGCGCCATGGCATGATCGGCATGAAGCTGGGCATCGGCACCGTGGCCCATCAGGCTGTGCACCCAGGCCCGCCCATAGACGCCTTGTGCATAATTGGGGCTGAGCGCGGTCGCGCGGTCCAACCAGCCCAGCCCGGTCGCCAGTTCACCCGACAGCCAGTGGGCACGGCCCATGACCGCGTTGGCAAAGGGATCCAGCGGATCGAGTTGCACCGCGCGTTCTGCGGCACTGCGGGCGGCGGCGCCGGCGGTGGGGGCAGCGGTGGGGGCTGCAGTGGGCGGGCCATAATCCAGAAAGGCATCCTGAAAGCGCACGAACGACAGGCCGGCGTGGGCCCGGGCAAAGGCCGGTTCTCGGGCAATGGCATGGCGAAACAGATCGCCCGCTGCGGCATTATCGGCGGCATTGAAGCGGTACATGTGTTGCAGCCCAAGATGATAGGCCGACCACGCCTCAAGTGACTGCGCCGGCATCAGGCGGGCGCGCTCGGCTTCGTGCTGCGGCACATGCACTTCCAGCGCGGCAACGACTTGTGCTGCAATGACGGCCTGCAGGGACTGGATGTCGTCGGCCTTGATCTCGAAATGATCGGTCCACAACAGGCCGGCATCGGCAGTGTCCACCAGTTCCACATCCACGCTGATGCGGTCACCCTGCAGGCGCATGCTGCCATGGAGCACATAGCCCACATTGAGCGCCGTGCCGATGCGCCGCACATCAGGCTCGGCGCTGCTGTACTGAAAGGCCGAAGCACTGGCGATCACCAGCAACCAGCGCAGGCGGGCAAGCTCGCGGATAATCTCCTGCGGCAAGGCGTGGGTGGTGATCTGCAAGGCCGCCAGATCGCCCAGCCCGGCAAAGGGCAACACGGCAATCGCCGGCCGTTTCATCTCGGCCGCCGCTGCGACGGGCACTTCCGTAATCGGCACGGCCGCCGCTGGCGCTGAATCGAGTTCGGCAACAAACCGAAACCCGCGGCCATGGATCGTGCGGATAACGTGCTGGCTTTTGCCGGTATCGCCCACCAGTTGGCGCGCGGATTTGATCCGGCTGGAAATGGCGGCATCCGAAATGAAGCGGCCCTGCCACACGCTGGCTATCAGCTCGTCCTTGTCCACCAGGCGGTGGCGATTGGCGATCAGCATGATGAGCAGCGCCAATACCTGCGGTTCGGCCTGAACCATCACACCGTGGGCGTGCAGTTCAAAGCGCTGGGTATCCAGTGCGTAGGGCCCGAACCGGTAATTCATGCCAGGCTGCTTCTATCAGGCAGCCAAGAATCCAGCAATTCTGCAGACGGTCTGCAAGCTTTGTCTGGCGAACGGGCGCAAACCCATCTTCTGGCAACAGAGGAGAACAGCCATGCCAATGGTCAATATCGAAGTCATCCAAGGGGTTTTTTCGCCTGAGCAGAAGCAGTTGATGATCGATCGGGTGACCGAAGCGATGGTGTCGGTCGAAGGCGAAGCGCTGCGTGGTTTGACCTGGGTTCGCATTCAGGAATTCGCCCAGGGCCACTGGGCGATCGGCGGCAACAGCCTTTCGGCTGCCGATGTGCTGGCGGTTGGTTCATAAGGGGGGACGAGATGATGAAGCGTTCGGTCATCTGGTTGCTCGCGGCCATTCTGCCGTTGGCAACCGCAGTCGCCCAGCCCGCAACCAGTGACGCTCCGCTGGCGCTGAACCGGATGGCTGCGTCGCTGAAATGGGGGCCATGCCCGCCGATCTACAAAGGCGGCTGCGCGTTGGCGGTGTTGCACGGCGATCCGGCCAAGCCCAATGCCGATGTCTTCCTGCGGGTCGATGGCGGCACACTGCTGCACAATCACCGGCACAGTTCGGCAGAGCGCATGATCTTGGTGAGCGGCACGCTGCGGGTCGCCTATGCCGGATCGGCGCCCGCCGTCTTGCAGACGGGCCATTATGCCTACGGCCCGGCCGGCGTGCCGCATGAAGCCGCATGTCTCAGCAAGACGCCCTGCACGCTGTTCATCGCCTTTGAAGGCCCGGTTGATGCCGATCTGGTGAAATAGCGGGCTAGGGTGCCGCTTGCACCAGATTGCCAAATGAACAGGGCCGCCGGTTACCCGGCGGCCCTTTGATCAAACGTGCCGTGACCTTTTCAGGCCACGGCAGGATATTCACTTGGTTCCGGGTCGCGCAGCGCATAACCGCGGCCCCAGACGGTTTCGATGCAGGCCGACGACGGCGCGCCGGCAATGTGCAGTTTCTTGCGCAGCTTGCACACGAACACATCGATGATCTTCAGTTCCGGTTCGTCGCGGCCACCATAAAGATGGGTCAGGAACATTTCCTTGGTCAGCGTCATCCCCTTGCGGAGCGACAACATTTCCAGGATCGCATATTCCTTGCCGGTCAGCGCCACGCGCTTGCCATCAACACTGACGGAACGCGCCGCCAGATCAACCGACACCGGGCCCGTAACGATGACCGACTGGCCATGGCCCTGGCTGCGCCGCACCAGGGCGTGCAGACGAGCCATCAGTTCCTGACGGTCAAAGGGCTTGGTGACATAATCGTCGGCGCCCGCACCAAAGCCGGTCACCTTGCTGGTGGTTTCGGCGTCGCCCGACAGGATCAGCACTGGCGTATTGATACGCAGTTGCCGCAGCTGGCGCAGCACCTCATGCCCGTTCATGTCGGGCAGGGTGAGATCCAGCATGACCACGTCGAACTCATAGGTGCGCGCATATTCGAGGGCCAGTTCCCCTGTGCCCGCAGTTTCATGCTCGATGCTCGCTTCGTCGAGCATACGCTCAACACTGCGAGACATGGCACGATCGTCTTCAATCAAAAGAACGCGCATGCGTACCTCTCCGGATTCGGATTAAGCCCAATGTTAAGCCCCGTCAGGCGCAACTCGCCCGGCACATACCCCAGCTGCAGTTAACCTGAATTATGAGCATCCGTAAATACCCCTTTAGAAATTTCTCCAAGTGATTCAAACTGTTCACCTATTTTTTACCATCTTGTTCATTCGATTCGAACAGCGGACGATAGATTTGAACCCGGGTGACGCGCAGCCCCGGCGTCCCCACCTTGGCCACGGCGCGCTGCCAAAGTTGAATCTCTTCAATGCTTAAGCGCCAACGCTTGCAAGCCTCATCAAGGCTGATGTGGCCGTCGCGAATGGCAACGAGCACCGCGGCCTTGCGGCTGGGCACCCAACGCACAGTGTCGTCCGGCGGCAACACTTGTTTACCAAATCCGGGCGGCGGTGGAGACATGAACGACATTACACTTGCCTCCTTGCGGGCCGCTTTGGGCCGGCATCACGAGATGATATGTTCACCATGACGGCGGCAGGCGGCCGGGCTTTACCCGCAGCAAGCCGTGCACCAACACTTGACGACAACCGGTCGCATCCCCATTGCCGCAGCCGTGACGGACTCTGCCGCCTTTCCGCTTGATCTGGCCCGCATGCCGGCCAGTGCGCGCGCTGTGCTGGCGCCGCTGGCTGGCCGGCGCGTGGCCATTGCCATGTCGGGCGGGGTCGATTCATCGGTGGTGGCGGCACTGGCGGCGGCGGCCGGCTGCGAGGCGGTGGGCATCACGCTGCAGCTGTACGATCAGGGCGCAACAGCGCGGCGGCCCGGCGCCTGCTGTGCCGGGGCCGATATCCGCGATGCCCGCGCTGTCGCCGAACGGCTGGGCATCGCGCATTATGTGATCGATATGGAAAGCCGCTTCCGTGAGGCGGTGATCAACAATTTTGTTGAATCCTACGCGCGCGGGCTGACCCCGGTGCCGTGCGTTGAGTGCAACCGCACGGTGAAATTCACCGATCTGATTGCGCTGGCCCGCGATCTGGGGGCCGAGGCACTGCTGACCGGCCATTATGTCCAGCGCCTTGACGGGCCAGCTGGCGCCGAACTGCATCGCGGCGCCGATCCGGGCAAGGACCAGAGCTATTTCCTGTGGACCACCACCCAGGCGCAGCTGGATTATCTGCGTTTTCCGTTGGGCGGGCTGGCCAAGGCGGAAACCCGCGAAATGGCCGAAGCCTTTGGCCTGGTAGTTGCCGCCAAGCCCGACAGCCAGGATATCTGCTTCGTGCCGGGCGGCGATTATGCCGCGGTGGTCGAAAAAATCCGCCCCGAACTGGCGGCACCCGGCGATATTGTCGATGCGGCTGGCCATGTGCTGGGCCGCCATAACGGCATCCACCGCTTCACCGTCGGCCAGCGCCGCGGGCTGGAACTGGGCGGCCAGGCCGAACCGTTGTATGTGGTCGGCATCGATGCCAGCCAGAACCGGGTGATCGCCGGCCCGCGCCGGGCACTGGCAGTCAGCGCCGTGCGGCTGGAGGGTGCCAACATGCTGGGGCCGGCCGATGGCCCGCTCATGGTCAAGGTGCGATCGATGGCGCCGCTGGCCAGCGGCTGGCTGGACGGCGACATGCTGCGCTTTGCCGAACCGCAATTTGGCGTCGCGCCTGGCCAGGCGGCGGTGGCCTATGTGGGCGATCGGTTGGTGGCGGGTGGCACCATGGTGGAAACCATCGCGGCCGATCCGTTGCCGATTCCGGCCTGAACCGCAGCGTCAGGAAAATGACAGCGTCAGATTTTTGACGCCCGCCGCGTCAGTGGTCTGACGCTTCGCCCGTCGGCTGTTTGACAGGCGATAAATTGTTAACCACGCGCTGTGGCGGCGGCTGTTCAGAAAGGCAAATTGGCACGCGACTTGCTGAGGAACAGGCATGAGCACGCCTGTCCCAGCCCCACTTCTGGCCCCGCTTCCGGTGCCGTCGCCGCTGCCCTGGATCCCCGGCCTTGCCGAATGGGACCGCACCGATCTCGAGCTTGTCATCGACAAACAACGGTTTCCTGGCGCCAGCCTTAAATCGCGCCGTCTGGTGCTGAACCAGGCCAGCGTTGGCAGTGCCCGGCTGGACGGCGATACGCTGCACATCGATGTTGCGCCCGGCGATGCCGAATGGGCGCTGGCGCTGGCGGCGGCCTTTGATGCCCCAGGCCGCCCGGCGGCAGCCGATGCCGCCTCCCGCGATCTGCTGGCGCTGGCGGCACGGGTTGGCGCGTCGCCCACCAGCGTGCTGATCGAAGGGCCCACTGGCACCGGCAAGGAAGGGCTTGCCCGCCTTGTCCACATGGCTTCCCCCCGCCGCGACGGCCCACTGGTCGCGGTGAACTGCGCCGCGCTCGCCGAACAGATGGTGGAAGCCACATTGTTCGGGCACGAGCGCGGCGCCTTTACCGGCGCTGTCGGCGCGTCCCCCGGCCTGATCCGCAGCGCCAATGGCGGCAGCTTGTTCCTTGATGAAGTCGCCGAACTGTCGCTGGCGGCGCAGGCCAAGCTGCTGCGTGTGCTGCAGGAACGCGAAGTGCTCGGCGTGGGTGCCACCCGCCCGGTGAAGGTGGATGTGCGCATCATCGCTGCCGGCAATCGCGATCTTGCCGCTGATGTCGCCGCCGGTCGCTTCCGCGCCGATCTCTACTGGCGGTTGGCGGTGTTCCCGCTGCGCACCGCACCGCTGGCGACGCGCCCTGCCGATATCCTCGCCATCGCCGCCCATTGGCTGCTGAACCGCGCGGTGGGATGTGGCCTGGTGCCGTGGCTCACCCCCTGCGCCCGCGCTCGGCTGGCGGCACACGCCTGGCCCGGCAATGTGCGCGAACTGGGCAATGTGCTCGATCGCGCGCTGGTGCTGTGCGACGGGCC
>NZ_JANPML010000001.1:0-29719 GCF_031422795.1 Sandarakinorhabdus sp. | reverse complement strand
CCAGGTGCTCGGATTTGACGATCATGATTTCTACCTGTGCGGCCCGCCGCCGTTCATGCAGGCGCTCTATGACGGCCTGCGCGATCTCAACATTGCAGATGGTCGCATCCATGCCGAAGCCTTTGGCCCGGCCTCCATGCGCCGCCGGATTGATGCCGCCGCCGCGCCCGCTGCCCAGCCATCGACAGCCCCGGTGCCAGTGGCGTTCGCCGCTTCGGCCAAGGAAGCGCGGTGGACTCCCGGCAGCGGCAGCCTGCTCGAACTGGCCGGAGCCAGTGGGCGCCGCCGGTTCGCCCCCACTGCCCCGTCCGCCCTTCCACTGGAGAAGCATCATTACCCGCCCACCTCTGCCCCCCTTCACCCTGGCCAGTGCCGCCGAAAAGGTCCGCCTGGCCGAAGATGGCTGGAACAGCCGTGATGCGGCCCGTGTCGCCTGGGCCTACACGCCGGATTGTGCCTGGCGCAATCGCGCCGAGTTCGTGACCGGCCGCGCCCACTGGCTCCGGCTGGGAATGGTTGGTCAGCTTTGCTGCAACACCGGTCGCAACGCCTGCTCAATCGCCTGCATCAGCCGCTGCCTTCTTCAGGCAGCAATGCCGGGCCGTCAGGCGATCTGCATGCGCAGCATCCAGACATATTTCTCGTGATCGCCCAGGCGGCGGGTGAGCAGATCTGCGGTGACGATGTCGCCATGCTCTTCGGCGATGTCGAGCGCGTCGCGCAGGGTCTGGCAGACCAGACCATTGTCGCGCATCAGCATCGCGACCTGTTGGCCGGTGTCGATCGGCCGGTCTTCATCGCTGATGCTGCTGAGGCGGCCATAGGTGGTATAGCTCGCCGGCGCCTTGTGGCCGAGCGCGCGGATGCGTTCGGCGATCTCGTCGATAGCGGCGTAGATCTCGCCATATTGCTCCTCGGTGAGCTTGTGCAGGCCATAAAAGGCCGCGCCGGCGACGTTCCAGTGCACACCCTGCGTCTTGATGAACAGCTGGAAACTGTCGGCCAGCACCTTGCCCAGTTCGTCGGCAACTTCGGCATAGGCGCCTTCGCTGAGACCCGTGCCAGGCGCGAATTCGGGCTGACAGGCGGTGAGGCTGGGATTGTTGGTATCGGTCAGCGCAACGAGATCGTCTGACGCGGTGGATTTCGATTTGGCCATGGGGAGTTATCCTCTGCTGCGGGCGGGCTGCACATGTGGGGGGCAATGGCCGTGGCGGCCGGATGGTCCGGCCGCCACGGTGCACTGCTTCAGAGCGCCAAACCGGCGCTCGGCGCGTCAGTTCGACCGGTTCTGGAAGCCGTCGATCTTGCCGTAATAGCTGTCGATCGAGGCGGACTTGTCACCATAATCGAAGCTGTCGATCTCTTCGCGGGTGAACACCGGCGCGGCTTTCAGGGCTTCGCGGCTGAGGTTCACGACATAGCCCTTCTGATCCAGATCATAGGACATGCCGTTCCACGGCAGCTGGTGATATTTTTCGCCCATGCCGAGGAAGCCGCCGAACGACATCACGGCAAAGCGCACCTGGCCCGACATCTTGTCGATCATCATGGCTTCGACACTGCCCAGCTTTTCGCCGTCACGGTTGTAGACGTCGGTGCCGGTCACGCGCTCGCTGCTGATCAGCGCGCCGTTGTTGCTGTCGGTCGGGGCGACGGTGGTGGGATGGGAGCTCATGGTTGTTTCCTTTTTGCAGGGGCGTTGCGCCGCCGGATGGGGATTCGGCGGCGTGCGGCGGCAGTGGCCAGCGGGGGTGCCGGCCGGTGCATCTGCCACCAGCCTCATCAACCCGTGAGCCGCCCGGCGGTTCCGCTTGCGGTCAACCGTTGGCCGCATCCGGAACGGCGGGAACCGGGCGGCAGCAGGCGCGTTATCAAATCCGGAACTGGGGGCAGTGACCACGTGACCTTGATGAAGGATGATCGCCGATGCCCCTGTTTTGCGAAGAATTTGCCGATCCGGCGGTGCGCCCGGTCCTGATCGTGCTGTCGCATCTGCGCTGGGATTTCGTGGTGCAGCGCCCGCACCATCTGCTGGGCCGTGCAGCGGCCGATTTCGATATCTGGTTCATGGAAGAGCCGGTGATCGAAGGCGGCATCGCCATGGTGCGTGAACTGCAGCGTGGGGCCGGCATCACGGTCGTGCAGCCGGTGCTGCCAGCCGGCACAAGCGCTGCCGATGCTCTTGCCCACCAGGGCGAGATTGCCGCCCGGCTGGTGGCGCGAGCCGGATCGGGGGCCGGATCAGCGCCAGTGTGCCTGTGGTATTATGCGCCGATGGCGCGGGCCTTCGGGCAGCAGCTGTCGGCCGATCTGGTCATCTATGACAAGATGGACGAGTTGGCCGCCTTCGCCTTCGCGCCGCCAGACCTCGCCGGCCATGATGCGGCGCTGCTGCGCGATGCCGATGTGGTGTTCACCGGCGGCGCCTCGTTGCAGATCGCGGCCAGCCTGCAGCGCAGCGACGCCCATTGCTTCCCCTCCAGCATTGACGCGCCGCATTTCGGGCAGGCGCGTGGGCAAGGCCTGGCCGATCCCGAAAGCCAGCGCATGATTGCGTATCCGCGGATCGGCTATTTCGGCGTGATCGATGAACGGATGGATCTGGTGCTGGTGGCCGAAGTGGCGGCGCTGCGGCCGGATTGGCAATTCGTGATGATCGGCCCCACCGCCAGAATCGATCCCGCCAGCCTGCCGCAGGTGAGCAACATCCACTGGCTCGGCGCGCGGCCCTATGCCGAACTGCCGCAGTATCTGGCGCACTGGGATCTGGCCTGGATGCCCTTTGCCCGCAACGAGGCCACGCGCCACATTTCACCCACGAAAACGCTGGAATTCCTCGCCGCCGGCCTACCGGTGATCTCCACCCCGATTGCCGACGTGATCAGCAGCTATGGCCGGCTGGGGCTGGTTGAAATCGCCATCGATGCCCCTGATGTGGTGGCCTGCGCCAAGCAGATGCTCGGCATTGCCGCCGATCCGGTGCAGCAGCGCCGCCGCCTGGCGGCGGTTGACGCGCATCTGGCCGGCGACAGCTGGGATGCCACCTGGGCCGCGATGCGCGCCCTAATTGCCGCAGCGGCGCAGACCACGCCATTGCCAGTCCGCACGCAGACAGAACGGAGCCCCGCGCATGTTTGATCGGCTGATCGTCGAGCTCGACCTTGCCGGTCCGGTGCCGGCCGAACCGCTGGCGATGGCCCAGCCTGTCGAAAAGGCATGGTCGCGGCGGGCGACACTGAGTCTGAACCATGGCAAGAGCGCCCCACAGCCAGCCGCAGCCCCGAAAGCATGAAGTCCAACCCGCTCAATCAGCCCGTGGCCGACACGGCGCTGCCGCCGGACCGCACAGCCCCCCTGTTCGGCTCCATGCTGATGGGCGGGTTCGAATGTGCCGCGCACCGGCTGCGCACTGGCCGGCGGCTGGATGTGGCGGCGGCCACCGGCCACGACCGGCGCGCGGCGGAGGATTACCGCCTGCTGCATGCCCACGGCATGACGGCGGCGCGCGATGGCTTGTGCTGGCATCGCATCGAACGGCGGCCGGGCCATTATGACTGGTCGGGCCTGCTGCCGATGCTGCGCGCCGCGCGGGACAGTGGCACCACCGTCATCTGGGATCTGCTGCATTATGGCGTACCCGACGATATCGATCCGTTCAGCGCCGAATTCGTCGACCGCTTTTCCAGTTTTGCCCGCCATGCCGCGCGGGTGATCGCCAGTGAAACCGATGCTGCGCCCGTGTTCACCCCGGTCAACGAGATCAGCTTCTGGGCCTTTGCCGGCGGCGAAACGGCCGGGCTGACGCCCTTTGCCATTGGCCGCGGCACCGAACTGAAACGCCAGCTGGTGCGTGCCGCGCTGGCTGCCACCGCCGAAGTGCGCGCCATCGACAGCCGCGCCCGTATCGCCTGCGCCGAACCCTTGATCCATGTTTTCCCCGCCAGCGCCGACGCCGAAGCCGAAGACCGCGCTGCCGGCCACAACCAGGTTCAGCACGAAGCGCTCGACATGCTACTGGGGTTGCAGGCGCCGGAACTGGGCGGCCACGCCGATGCTGTCGATATCATCGGTTGGAACCATTATCACGACAATCAGTGGATCGACGGCGGCCGCTGCGTGCCGCCCGGCGACTGGCGGCACCGGCCGCTGCACCAGCTGCTGATCGAAGCCGCCGGGCGCCATGGCAAGCCCTGTTATATCGCCGAAACCGGCTGCGAAGGCGCCTTCCGGCCCCACTGGCTGCGCTATGTCGCCAGCGAGGTGCGGCAGGCGCAGGCGCACGGCGTCGCGCTCGGCGGCATCTGCCTCTATCCCGTCATCAGCCATCTCGGCTGGGACGATGATCGCCCTTGCGCCAACGGCCTGTTCGACGGCCACGATCCCGAAGGCCCGCGCTCAATCTATGCGCCACTGGCGGCAGAAATCGCCGAACAGGAGCGGGATTTCGCCCAATCGGGCTGACGCCATCGTCTTTGGGAACCAATGCCGGCTTCAGGCGTAATCCTCCCTGAAGCTGCCCATCCTGAAGCGGCAAGGAAACGCTCCATGACATCGACCATCATCGTCGCGGCCTGCACGGTTATCGCCGTGCTGGCGAGCGGCTGTTCCACCACCGCCGGCGCCGGCAAGGACCTCCAGTCCGCCGGCAAGGCCATCACCAAAACTGCTGAGGACGCCAAGAAATGATGATCACACGCCCGGCCCGACTGGCCGCATTGAGCCTGCTGGCGCTCACCATGACCGCAACCGCCGCCCAGGCCCGCGACAACAACTGGTATATCGGCCTGCGCGGCGGCGTGGTTCTCCCCAGCGAACGCACCTTCTATGGCACCCCGCCAACCCGCCCCGATTTCGCCACCACCGATAAACTGGGTTTGGCTGCCGCGGCACGCCTCGGTTATGATTTCGGCCGGCTGCGCACCGAAGTGGATGTGGGCTATCACCAGACCGGCCTGAAATCGATCGATCTGCGTTCGACCACGGCGCTGGGCAATGCCGGCCGCTATGATGATCCCGACGGCCAGATCCGCAATTGGACGGTCATGGCCAATGCCCTGTTCGACGTGATCAACAGCGACGCGTTTTCCGTTTCGGCGGGTGCCGGTGCCGGCGCGGCGCGGGTGAGTGCCCATAATGTCCGTCTCGCCGATGGCGCTATTCCCTTCCTGAGCAGCAATGACTGGGTGTTCGCCTGGAACGCCCTGGCCGGTGCGCGTGTTGCGCTCAGTCCCGGCGTCGATCTGGCAGTGGATTATCGCTACCTGCGGCCCAATCGCGCCAATTTCACCGACACTGCCGGCCAGCGCGTGACGATGCGCAACGATTCGCACACGATCCTGGTGGGCCTCAACTTCAACTTCGGCGAACGCCGCGCCGCCGCACCGGCACCGGAACCAGTCGCCCCGATGGCCATGCCCGAAGCCGCGCCCCCGCCGCCTCCGCCGCCGCCGCCGCCGCCCGTCGTCGAACCGGCAGCGCCGGTCACTGCCGGGCCGATCATGCTGTTCTTTGATTGGGATTCTGCCGAATTGTCGGCCGAATCCCGGCAATTGGTGGCCCAGGCCGTCGATCCCGCCCGCCAGCAGGGCATGACGCGAATGGATGTGTCCGGCCACGCCGATCGCTCCGGCACCGGGCCGTACAACCAGGCGCTGGGCCTGAAACGCGCCCGCGCCGTGCAGCGCGAACTTGAAAGGCTGGGCGTTGAAAGCAGTCGTATCAACGTCCAGTCGTTCGGCGAGGAGCGCAGCCTGGTCGACACGGTTGATGGCCAGCGCGAACCGCAGAACCGTCGTGTCGAAATCAGCATCCAACCGCGCTGATGGGAGCAGGGCCGGCATTTGCCGGCCCTGCACACCCAACGGCGATTTGCTGTATGATCAGCGCTGCCGGCCTCCTGCCGACAGGAGATGATGATGCCGCCGGCCTGTTCCATCCCACGCATCCTGATCGTCGAGGATTCGATCTTCATCGGCCTTGCCCTGCAGGACATGTGCGACAGCCTGGGCTGGGCGCTGATCGGCCCGGCGGTGACCATCGCCGACGGGCTGCGCCTGGCCAGGGCCGAGGCCATCGATGCCGCCCTGCTGGATGTGGAGATCGGCGACAGCCAGAGCTGGGACATCGCCACCGTGCTGCAACAGCGCGCCATCCCCTTTGCCTTCACCACCGGTCACGCACTGGCCGGAATCCTGCCCGCCCGCTTTGCCGGCACGCCGATCCTGCGCAAGCCGTTCCGCCTGGCGGGCATCGAGCAGCTGATCGGCAGCCTGCTGGCCGCGCCGGCTCGCCCCCCACCTGCCTGAAAGTTCACACGCATGCCGCCGCGCCACAATCCCGCCACCCGCTACCCCCACCCGCAGGCCGTGCTGGACGATGCCAGCCTGTCGCCAGCACAAAAGGCGGAATTGCTGGCCGAATGGGCGCTGGACCTTGGTGATCGCAGCGCCGCCAGTGATGAAGGCATGGCCAGCCCCTCGCCCGCCCGCACTGATCGCGACGTCCAGATGCTGGATCGGGTGATCGCTGCCCAAACCAGCCTGGAAGCAGCGACGGCGCCGCCTCAGCCGGACGCGCCGGCAAAGCCGATTTCGTAGCTTCCTGTCATCGCATCATGCTGCAGCCCGCCACCCAACTGCTGGGCCATGGCGCGGATGATCCGTGCCGTCGCCGTATCGGCACCCGCCAGTGTATCGGGGCCGGCAAAGGCACTGGTGTGGACCGTCAGACTGATGCCAGTGGCCGCCTGCGCCGCGGCCACTGCCAGTTGCAGCCGGCCGGGCGGCGCCTGTTGGCTGGCCAAGAGCGCCAGTTCGGTGATCAGGAAACCAACCGGGATCGCCAGCTCTGGCGCCAGCGGCAAGGCAGCCGCCGTGCAGGCGATCGCCACCCTGTCATGACGGGCCGAAACCAACCCGGCTTCGAGCGCTGCACAAAGCTCGGCCAGCATCCCGGCGAGATCAACACACGCATCGGCTTCGCCCAGATACTGCCAGCGTTGCACCAGCGTGAGCGTCTGGATCTGGGCCTGGATCACGTCATGCAGTTGGCGAACCGCGGCCGATCTGCTGTCCCGCGCCTGCAGTGCCACCAGGCTGGCAATGATCTGCAGACTGTTGGTGACCTGGTGGTGCAGATCGCGCCGCAGTCGCTCCTGCTCGGCCAGTGCCGCCGCCAGATCGGCGGCGCCCGTTTCCGACGGGGCGACAGATGACAGCGATGGATACTGGCCGGCGACGTTGGTCATCACCTATCATGCACCAAGGTGACGCGGACGCGAAATGCTGTTAGACTGTTGGCCTCGATCGATCCTGCAGGAACCGCCTGCAGACAGCGCTTTTTCGACCATCGCGATTGCGGGCAGCCGGCCGAGGGGCGGCAGCGCCCGTCGCCGCAACACCCATATGATTTCCGGCGCGCAGCGGGCGTGAACGTCGGCCCTGCTGCCTGCCAGCGCCCTGGCCCTGAAAGCGCATCATCGTGACCCCCTCCGCGTCATCCCTTGCTGCCCGCCTTGCCCCCCATTTGCCCGGCCTGCGTCGCTATGCTCGCGCCCTCATCGGATCGCAGCCGGCCGGCGACGCGCTAGTGGCAGCCACGCTGGCGGCGCTGGTGGCGGATCGCGCCGCGCTGCCGACCGGGGTGTCTGCGCGAATCGGCCTGTTCCGGGCCTTCCAGATCCAGCAAGCCGCAGCGGTCACGCCCGAAACGGCACCGGCCGCTGCCAGCGAGGGCGTGGCCGGCATCGCGGCGGCACGGCTGGACGGGCTGGCGCCGCTGCCGCGCCAGGCGCTGCTGCTGGGTGCGATGGAGGGATTTGCGCCGGCCGATATCGCCTATCTGATCGATTGCCCGCTGCCCCAGGTCCACGCGCTGACCAGTGCCGCGCTGGCCGATATCGCCCGCCAGACCCGGGCGCGTGTGCTGATCATCGAAGATGAACCGATCATCGCCATGGACATAGAAGCCATCGTCACCGATCTGGGCCACAGCGTTACCGGCATCGCCGCCACCCGGGCCGAAGCGCTGGCGCTGTTTGCCGCCGAAGCGCCCGGCCTGGTGCTGGCCGATATTCAGTTGCGCGATGGCAGCAGCGGCATCGATGCCGTGCAGCATATTTTGGCCCAACAGGCGGTGCCGGCGATCTTCATTACCGGCTTTCCGGAATTGCTGCTCACCGGGCAGCGGCCGGAACCGACCTTTCTGATCACCAAGCCTTTTGCCGTCGCCAGCGTGCAGGCCGCCATTGCCCAGGCGCTGTTCTTCGGATCGACGGCATGGCCGCAGGCATGACGGCAGGGAACCCGTGGGTCGCCGGCACGTTTGAGACCATATGAAACGCACCGGAGACCGATCATGACCGTGCCGGACCATCGCCCCCTGCCGGCCAGCGAAACGCCGGCGCTCCGCGATCTGGGCGCCGCGCTGCGCCTGGCCTTTGCCGAGGTCGCCGCCGCCCCGCTGCCGCCGCGCCTGCAAGCGCTGCTCGATCAACTGGGCGACGGTGCAGCGCCGCCAGCCGCCGACCGTTTCAAGGCCGATCTTGCCGCCGCCATCCCGCATTTGCGGGCCTATGGCCGGTCGCTGTCAGGCAATGCCGATCTGGCCGATGATCTGGTGCAGGAAACCATGCTGAAGGCCTGGATGGCGCGCGATCGTTTTGTCGCCGGATCCAGCATGCGCGCCTGGACGCACGTCATCCTGCGCAACGCCTATTTCTCCATTGCCCGCCGCGCGCGCTTCAAGGGCGAATGGGATGAATTTGCCGCCGATCTGCTGCTGGCGGTGCCGCCGGCCCAGGAGGGCCATGTTGCGCTGGCCGACATGCAGCGCGCGCTGATGCAATTGCCGGCGACGCAGCGCGAGGCGCTGATCCTGATGGGCGCCAGCGGCATGAGCTGCGAAGAGGTGGCGGCGATCAGCAATTGCGCGGTGGGCACGGTGAAAAGCCGAGTCGCCCGCGCCCGCGCTGCCCTGCGCGATCTGCTGGATGGCGGCCAGCTGGCGCAATCGCGCGCCGATGGCCCGGTCAGCGCGCTGGGGCCGCTGGATCAGATCATGCGGCAGGCCCAGCAACTTACGGCGGCGCGCTGAGCCGCTGAATCGGAAAGGGGCACCGGATCAACGCGATCCGATGCCCCTTCCTCCCGTCCAGGAACTGGGTGTTACTTCGGTTCCGTCGGCTGCGTCGTGGTGGTCAGCTGATCGGTCTTGGTGGTGGCGCCCACCGTGCCGGCTTCGATGGCATCGGCCTTGGTCTCGCCGCGATCACGCACGGCATCGGCGCCTTCACGCATGGCGTCGGCATTGGCTTCGCCCTTGTTTTCAACGGTATCAGCCTTGTTGTCGATATCGGCGGCAGCAGCATCGCTGGTGTTGCGCACGGCATCGGCCTGGGCATCGGTGGTCTTCTTCTCGCAGGCGGCCAGGGTCATGGCGGCGGCTACCAGCAGCAGCAGCGGGGTCGTTTTCAATGGCATGGGATATACTCCTGTTGGACAGTCGGTAGAGAAGAAACGCAAGGCTACGGGAAAGGTTCCATCGCCGGGCGCAGCTGTGTCGCTTTCAGGCGACAGGGGCGGCCAGGCGCAGCGCATTGCTGGCCGGGCCCTGGCGATCGGCGGAGATGCAGGCATCAAGCTCATCAAGGTTGATCGGCAGCATGCGGCTGATCGGCGTGAAACGGCCCAGCGCCGGCACTTGCAGCATGGCCAGAACTGTACGGTAGGTGACGAAGCTGAGGCCACTCAGCTCCTCCTCATCGATTATCAGCCAGTAGGTACCGGCAGGTTGCGGCCCGCCTGAACCCGACAGGCGGAACGGGTGCAGGAACTGGATTCTGGCCTTGCTGGTGCGGGTCATCATGGTGCGTCCTCCGGTCCGGCAGGTGTCGACAGTCAGGCGCGGCGGCCGCTGATCAGGTTCATCACGAACATGACCAGTGCGAAAACCAGCAGGATGTGGATGAGCCCGCCCAATGTGTACGAAGTGGCCAGGCCAAGCGCCCACAGCACCACGAGGATGAGGATCAGACCATAAAGCATCGCTGTTCTCCCTTGGCTGGATTCGCGTTGGCATCAGATGCCATCGGGCCGCGGCTGGCCGTCGCGACGCGGGGTGTCGCGGTATTGCTCATCCCGGTCCCGCCCATCGCGGTAACGATCATCGCGGTCTTGCCCATCACCATCAGCGTTCCAGGTCGGGCGATAAGTCTGCCGATACTGACGCTCCCACCCGTCACGCTGCCCATAGAAAGGTTGCGTGCGGTAATTGTCGTCCCAGTAGCGGTTGAAGTTGAAGCCAAGAACGCCGATGCCGATGCGCGACGCGTAGCTGTCCAATGGCTGCTGGCGACCGCGATACAGGCTGGCGATATGCTGGCTCACCACCCAGCCGCGACTGCCGGCCCGATTGCCACGACGCGTGCTGATGTCACACCAGCTCCAATCGCGCAGACAGCCGTGGATGATGACCCGGCTGCGCGCCCGGGCCAGGCCGACGCGGGGATAGCGGACATCGGGCCCGGCGCGAACATAGGCCTGGCGGATCATGAAACCGGCAGCGGTGTGACTGCCCCAGTACGTTTCGTTCTGGCGCGGCCCCCAGCTGGGACGGTAATTCTCGCCATATTGCTGTGCCCAGCGCGAACGGTCGGTATAAAAGGGTTGCTGGCGATAATGATCGTCCCAGTAATCGCCGATGCGGAAATTCCGGTCGCCCAGCTGGAATTCGCCATAAAGATTGGCGACGCTGTCACGTCGGCCGCGATATTCGGCTTCCAGATCGGGCCCGCTCACCCAGCCGCGATCCTGCCCCAACCTGACATCGCACCAGCTGCGATCAGGCAGGCAGCCGAACAGTTGCACCTGCTGACCCTGTTCGATGCGACGCAGCTGCGGATAGGCCTGTTCGGGGCCAGCGCGCAGCATGGTGGGGCGCCCGGCCATCGCCGGCGGGCCATCGTCCCGGCGCCGATCCTGCATCTGGGCGGCGGCCGGCAGCGGCGCGAGTGCGGCCGCCGTCACGGCGGCAAACAGCAGCGTGCGAAACATGATCATTCTCCTTGAGTCGTCGCTCGCCTGTGTCAGCGGCAACGAACATTCTTGCGGTCGATCGAACGACCCACCACGCCGCCGGCAACGGCACCCAGGATGGTGCCCAGCGTGTCGGAACCACCCGGTGCGATGATGTTGCCCAGCACGCCGCCGGCCACCGCGCCCACGATCAACCCGGTGCTGCCATCGGTTCGGCGGCAGTAATAGCGCCCATCCTGGCCGCGATAGACGCGGTCATTCGCGCCCAGCCGGCGTTCGCGATAGCGCGGGCTGTCCTGATAATAACGGCCGGGATCATAGTTGCCGTATTGCGGATCGGGGCGGTTATAATCGTAGCTGCGCCATTGGCGCTGGGGCCGCTGATCCGACATGTCGGACGCGCAACCGCTGACCAGAGCCAGAGTTGCAAGCGCTGCAAGGGCCATCTTCATTGTTATTCTCCCCACGTTCGGCAGCGGATTTCCCTGCACTCACCAGCCAGAGCCGGCAGTGCCCGGCCAATTGCTGCCAAGCCGTGCAAGTATCGGGCCGTTTGCGGCGCAGGGCAGGTTCGGAATCCACCTGCCAGCGGTAACCCTCTCCGCCAGCCGGCCATGGGTAGAAACCGATGCTGCCCATTGTCGCTGCAAGGGCGCATGCAAGCAGCACTGCCCCGGCCAGACCCCCCGGTCGCCCCCCTGGACTCCGGCGCCGGGGCAGTATTTTGGGCAACCGCTCCGTTCCGCCCCGAACGCTTCAGAATCGGACACACGCTCATGAGCATCGACAAGAACCGCATCGCCGGCGCCGCAAACAGGCCGTCGGTGCCACCAAGGAAGCTGTTGGCCACTTGGTCGGCGACAAGAGCCTGGAAATCTCCGGCAAGGTCGAAAAGGTCGAAGGCAAGCTGCAGAGCGCGGCCGGCAAGGCCAGCGACACGCTGAAAGACATCGCCAAATCCTGACCCAGCCGGCCGGGCCCGCGTGCCCGGCCGCTGGTGACGGCCAGAGACTGTGCCCAGAGTGACTGTCATGCCGATCACCGCCATCATCTTGTGAAGCAGCCCGCAGCGGACATCTGCGTATTCGACGGGCGGGCCGGCATGGGCTATGTTGCGCCCGTGTCGGTTCGACGACACACCCGAGGCACGGTCATTTGAAGAAAAATCGGCCTCCTAGCCTGCCTGCCAAGGCAGAGCCTCTCGCGTCGCACATGATGGTCGTGGCCATCGGCGGTTCGGCAGGTGCGCTTGATGCGGTGCGCGGCGTGATTGCCGGGCTGCCGGCGCGCAGCGGCATCGCCTATATTCTGGTCCAGCATCTCGATCCCGATCACCCGTCGTTGCTGGCCGAATTGCTGGCCGAAAAGACGCCGTTTCCGGTGGTGGAAGCCAGTAATGGCATGGCGCTGCTGCCTGATCGCCTGCACGTCATCCCGTCGGGCACGCGCATCGCGGTGGCCAGTGGCATGCTGCAGCTCACCCCGGCCACCCAGAAAAAGGGACCGCGCCTGCCGGTGGATTTCCTGCTGCAATCGCTGGCCACCCAGGACGATCTGCGCGTTGTCGCCGTCCTGCTGTCGGGCAATGGTGCCGATGGCAGTGAAGGCGTGCAGGCCGTGCATGCGGCCGGCGGCTATGTCATCGCTCAGGATCCGGCCGAAGCCGATTTCTCCAGCATGCCGGCTGCCGCCATCGCCACCGGCTGCGTTGATGCGGTGTTGCCGGTGGCCGCCATGGGCGCTGCCATCATGGATCGCCGCAACCGCGTTCCGCTGCCGGCCCTGACCGGCAATGACTGGATCGGCCAGGTGCTGGCGCGGCTGAAACAGAGCGGCCATGATTTCCACGGTTACAAGCGCGGCACCATGCAGCGGCGCATCGAACGCCGCGCCCGCCTGGCCGGTGGTGCGGCCGGCAGCGGTGCCGAAGCACTGGCGGCCTATGTCGAACGCCTCGAGCAGGATGAAGCCGAGCTGCAGGCGCTGGCCAATGATCTGCTGATCAACGTCACCGGTTTCTTCCGCGATCCCGAAGTGTTCAGCACGCTTTCAGGTGCCATCCTGCCCGATCTGGTACGCGGCCACGACGAAACCAGTCCGATCCGCCTGTGGTGCGCCGGTTGCAGCACCGGCGAGGAAGCCTGGTCGCTGGCCATGCTGATCCTCGAGGAAATCGCCCGCAGCCGCCCCACGCTGAAATTGCAGCTGTTTGCCACCGATCTCGATCCCGATGCGGTCGCCACCGCGCGCCACGGTGTTTATCCGGCCAGCATCGACAAGGATGTGGCCGCCGAACGGCTGCAACGCTTCTTCATGGCCGATGATCATGGCTGGCGGGTGGGCCCGGCGCTGCAATCATCGGTGGTGTTTGCCGTCCACGATCTGCTCACCGATCCGCCGTTCAGCCGCATCGACATGATTTCCTGCCGCAACCTGCTGATCTATCTGCAGCCCGCAGCCCAGGCCCGCGCCATCAACCTGTGCTATTTTGCCTTGCGGCCCAGCGGCCTGCTGCTGCTGGGCAAGGCCGAAACCGTGGCAGAGCCCGCCGATGCCCCGGCGCCAGCCTTCACCCTGCTGTCGCGCCAGGCCCATATCTATCGCCGTAATTCCAGTCATCGGCCACTGCCTGCGCTGGCCGCCGAAGCTGCACCGATGCCGGTGCTGGCCAGTCACCAATCCCCGCCTTGGCCGGTGCCCAGCCTGCCGTCCGCCCGGCTGCAGGTGCTGGAGGCCGAACTGGCCAACATCCGCGCCGAACTGGCCAACGCCGATCGCTATCCCGGCGGCCATGATCCCGAACAGCAGGCCATCCACGCCGACACGCTGTCGCGCAACCAGGAATATCAGAGCACCAACGAGGAACTGATCACCTCGCAGGAGGAACTGCAATCGCTGAACGAGGAGCTGGCGGCGCTGAACGGCCAGCTGCAGGAAACCATCGATCGCCAGCGCACCCTGGCCGACGATCTCAACAACATCCTCAACAGCACCAATGTCGCGACGATCTTCCTCGATCTGGACATGCGGATCCGCTTCTTCACACCAGCCACACGTGTGCTGTTCAACATGCTGCCAAGCGATATCGGCCGACCGTTCACCGATCTGGCACCGCTCACCCCGGATACAAAGCTGGCCGCCGACATCGCGGCAGTACGCGGTGGCCGCACGCCGCCCGATCGCGAGATCACTGCCACCGATGGCACCAATTTCAGCCGGCGGGCGATGCCCTATCGCGCCCACGACAATCATGCCGAAGGGGTGATCATCACCTATACCGACGTGTCGGAACGCAAGCGCGCCGAACAGGTGATGCTGGAAGCGCGCGAAACCGCCGAGTCTGCCAATCTGGCCAAGTCGCGATTCCTGGCGGCTGCCAGCCACGATCTGCGCCAGCCGCTGCAATCGCTGGTGCTGCTGCAGGAACTGCTGTCCCGCAAGGTCACCGATCCGCAATGCCGGCCCTTGCTGGCGCGGCTGGAACTCACGCTGGAATCAATGGCGGCGATGCTCGACGGGCTGCTCGACATCAACCAAATCGAAGCCGACGCCATCGAGCTGGCGCCCGGCAGTTTCCCCCTCGAAAGCCTGCTGAGCGAAACCGTGACCGGGCTGGCCGAACAGGCGGCCGCCGGCAAGCTGAAGCTGCGCCATGTGGCGACCAACTGCCACGTGATTTCCGATCGCCGGCTGTTGACCGGCATGTTGCGCAATCTGGTCGCCAATGCGCTGAAATACACGGTCAAGGGCGGCGTGCTGCTGGGCGCGCGCCGCCGCGGCAACACGGTGCGGATCGAAGTGTGGGATACCGGCATCGGCATCCCGGCCGACAAATTGGAGACGATCTTCCTGCCCTATCAGCAACTGGGGCCAACCCTGATCGATCGCAGCCGCGGCATGGGTCTTGGCCTGTCGATCGTGCGCAGCCTGGGCGAGATGCTGGGCCACGGCATCGCTGTGCGGTCGTGGCCACAAGAAGGCCCGGGCCATGGCTCGGTGTTCAGCATCACCGTGCCGCTGGCCACGCCGGAACCGCATGCGTTGCCGGCATCACCTGCTGCCCCGGCACTGGCAACGGCCGTGGCAGCACCGATCACCGGCGCGCACATCCTTGCCATCGATGATGATGCCGATCTGCTGGAACTGCTGGCCCAGTTGCTGCGCGAGGCCGGGCACGACGTGGTGACCGCCCACAATGATGTCGAAGCCATTGCCAGCCTCACCCTGCACACACCTGATCTGATCATTTCCGATTTCCGCCTGATCGGCGGGCGTGACGGCCTTGAACTGGCCAGCGATCTGCGCGCGGCCCTGTTCAAGGCGCACGGCCGCACCGTGCCGGTGATCATGCTGACCGGCGATATCGCCATCGATGCCCTGGTGCGCTTTGCCGCCAACGATATCGTGCGGCTGGCCAAACCGGTGCGGCCGGTGGAACTGCATGCCGCCATCGCCATGGCCCTGACCCGGGCAAAGGCCGAAATGCCGGCACCCGCTGCCCCGGCAGTTGGCAGCGATGTGCAGGTTCATGTGATCGACGATGATCCCGAAACGCTGGCCGAATTCGGCCGTCTGCTGGCCGATGTCGGCATGTCGGTCGCGTTGCATGGTTCGGCCGAAGCCTTTCGCGCCGCCTGGCGCCCCGGAGACGGTGGCTGCCTGCTGGTCGATGCCATGCTGCCCGGCGAAAACGGGCTCGATCTGCTGCGCAGTCTCCATGCGGCCGGCACCTTGCCGCCCAGCATCATGATCACCGGCCAGGGCGATATCGGCATGGCAGTGGCGGCGATGAAGGCTGGCGCCGTGGATTTCATCGAAAAGCCGGCGTCGGGCGATGCCATCCTGGCCAGCGTCCGCCGCGCACTCGCCAGTACCCCAAGCGAGGAGGGCATGAGCAGCGAACGGCTGGCGGCTAGCGAACGGCTGGCCACGCTGACACCGCGTCAGCGCCAGGTGATGGCGATGGTGCTGGATGGCCACCCCAGCAAGAATATCGCGGCTGATCTCAATCTGAGCCAGCGCACGGTGGAAAATCACCGTGCCGAGATCATGCACCGCAGCCGCTGCAAGTCCTTGCCGGAACTGGCGCGATTGGCGATGGCCGCCGATCCCGGTGGCGCCAGAAACTGACGGGACCGGGACCGGCGACCACCATGCCATCCCCCCGGGGGCGGGGGGAATGCCAATCAGGCAGCAACCGTGGCGCGGCCGGAACGGCGACGCGCCGTGATGCCCACTAGGCCAAAGCCGGCCAGCAGCATGGCCCAGGCCGAAGGCTCGGGTACGCCGCCAGTGCCGCCCTGGTCATCGGATCCGGCGAACGAGCCAGCGATATTGGCATCGAACGGCGTGCCAAAGCCATTGGCCGCGACGGTGAAGGCCGGCGTCAGCGCCGTGAAGGCCAGCGAGAAGTCCTTGAAGTCAAAGGCCGGCAGGTTCAGCACGTTGGACGTGTAGCTGATCGGATTGCCGGGATCGGTGGAGATCAGGCTGGCCGAACCGCCGGTACCATCAAAGCTGAAGGTGGCGTTGGCGAAATTGACGTCCAGAAAGGCGCTGGTGGCATCGCCAAATCGGATGTTACCGGTCCAGCCGAGCTGCTGGAACTGTGGACCAAGGCTGGTGACCGCGGCCATCGAGGTTGCGGCCATCGTCATCGTGGTCGGATAGAAGCCAAGCGGGCCAAAGGCACTGATGACGAAGAAGACCGGCGATTGGGCGATGGTCAGGCTGTTGCCGCCAGCAATCGAACCATATTGGGCGATCTTGCTGGAGGTCTGCTGGGTGAACTGCGCAAACGTCACCGAGCTGGTGTCGACTGCGAGGGCCGGAGCGGCGAGGAGCGCGGCTGCCAGCGCTGTGCTGGCAATGTTTCTTATGGTTCGCATGAGGAAAGCCCTTGGCTTTTGCTCCACCGGAATGACGGAAGCGTTAAGAAGCCATGACTTGGGCTGCGCGCTGCAGGCAGCGACGGAATCTACCGTGTCACCCCGGTTCTGGCCTGGGGAATTGCCGCAACAGCCGCTCATGGCCCGCCATCAACTTCAAGGAAAGCGAGCCGCGTCGGTTTCAGACGGTTCTCGGCCACCGTCCTTCCCCGCTTTCCCCACGGCGTTCCCCCGCAACATCCTTGGGACTTTGGGCAACCGCGTGGCACTATTGGAGTGGCCTGACCTGCTTCAACACTCAATGAAAAGGCCGTTTTGGGCGCGGCTTGGACGCCGCACGCCGCCTGCGGACGCGTCGCGGGCGCTGGCAGAGGGCTTCTCCTGCCGTTTGCGGAACTTCTGCCCGCGGTGTTGGTTATAGAGCCACGGACAGCACCGTCCGCAACGCGATAGGCACAGGATGATGGATGTGCGCAGCCCGACATGGCCGGGGCGCAGGCTGTTGGGCGCCCGCACATCGGTTTCCAGGCGCAGGTCACGGTGGCGGCCATGATCGGTGGTCTGTTCCGCCCGCGCCCGTCGCCGTGGTTTGGCGAAAAGCCGATCCGCGAGGAACTATTCGGGGTTGAGCGCCTGGAGGATCACGCCCGCAGCCTGGCGTGGGCGCAGGCTAGCGATGCCGGGCCACGGCGCGGCGTGTCCCTGAGTGCCCGGTTGGCCGACAACGAGACGCGGCTGCGGCAGACGTTCCGGGCGACGATGCTGGCCCTGCAGGCGGCAATGCCCATCACGCCGGCGGCCGAATGGCTGGTGGACAATTTCCACCTTGTTGAACGCCATATCAGGGATGTGCGCGCCAATCTGCCGCCGGCCTTCTATCGCCTGCTGCCCAAGCTGGTCGCCGGCCCGTTCGTGGGCTTCCCGCGCGTGTTCGGCATTGCCTGGGCCTATGTCGCGCATACCGACAGCCGCTTCGATGCCGAAGCGCTGACAGGCTTCATGCGCGCCTATCAGGAGGTGCAGCCGCTGACGATCGGCGAATTGTGGGCGGTGGCCACAACGCTGCGTATCGTGCTGATCGAGAATTTGCGCCGCTTTGCCGTACGGATCGAGCATAGCCAGGCAGATCGCCAATCCGCCGATGCGCTTGCCGATCGCCTGCTGGGCGTCGAAACCGGGGTCGCCGAGCCGGCAGCCGTAGTGCTGGCCAGCCATCAGGGGCCGGCTTCCGATGCATTCGCCGTGCAATTCGTGCACCGGCTGCAAACCCACAGCGACGGCGTTGCGCAGGCGTTGACGTGGCTTGATGCAAGGTTGGCCGAACGCGGGACCAACAGCAACGCCGCGATCATTTCCGAGCAGGAACGCCAGATCGGCGCCACCGTGACGGTGCGCAACATCATCACCAGCATGCGGGTGATGGCGGAAATCGACTGGTCGGTCTTGTTCGAGAAAATGTCGCCGGTCGATGATCTGCTGGCGGCGAACGACACCTATCGGGCAATGGATTTTGCCAGTCGCAACCATTATCGCACCGCCATCGAAGCCCTGGCGCGAAGCTCGCCGCTGTCGGAAATCGAGGTTGCGGCGCGCGCGTTGCAGGCCGCTGCCAAGGCGCGGTTTGCCGACGGCACGATCGATCCGCGTCGCGGCGATCCCGGCTATTATCTGGTGGCCGCTGGCCGGCCGCTGCTTGAGGTGCAGATTGGCTATCACGCGCCCATCAGGGTCTGGCCGCGCCGATTGAGCCGCCGCCTGGGCCTGCCCGGCTATGGCGCGGTGATCATGGGGGTGGCCGCGCTGATCCTGCTGGTTCCGGCCCTGGCGCTGATCGGCCTGCAGATCGCGCCGGCCTGGGTGGTCTTGCTGCTGGCTCTGGGTGCCATACCGGCGCTTGATGCCGCAGTGGCCCTGGTCAACGCCGGGGTGACGCGCGCCATTCCGGCCACCTTCCTGCCAGCGCTGGAATTGCGGCACGGCGTTCCCAAAGATCTGCGGACACTGGTTGCGGTGCCGGTGATGCTGACATCAGCGCACGGCATTGCCGAACAGATCGAGACACTGGAAATCCATCATCTCGCCAGCCTGGAAGGCGATGTGCATTTCGCACTGCTGTCGGATTGGGGCGATGCGCCTGCCGAAACACAGGAAACCGATGCCGCGCTGCTGGCAATGGCCAGCGCGGGCATTACCCGGCTGAACGCGCATTATCCGGCCATCGCCGGCGGGGAGCGCTTCCTGCTGCTGCACCGGCGGCGGCAATGGAGCCGCAGCGAAGGCGTATGGATGGGCTGGGAGCGCAAGCGCGGCAAGCTGCAGGAATTGAACCGGCTGCTGCGTGGGGCCAGCGATACGAGTTTCATCACGCCCGCTGGTCGGGTGCCAACGGTGCCCGACAATGTCAGGTTCGTCGTCACCCTTGATGCCGATACACGGCTGCCGCGCGATACGGTGCGGCGCCTGATCGGCAAGCTGGCGCATCCGCTGAACCAGCCGCGGTTTGATCCCGTCAGCAGGCGCGTGGTTGAAGGCCATGGCCTGTTGCAACCGCGGATCACGCCGGCGCTGGCAATCGGCCACGAAGGATCATGGTTCCAGCGGCTGTTTTCCACCCACAGCGGCATTGATCCTTACGCAGCGGCGGTTTCCGATGTTTATCAGGATCTGTTTGGCGAAGGGTCCTACGCCGGCAAGGGCATTTACGATGTGGATGCGTTCGAGGCAGCGTTGGCCGGGCGAGTGCCGGAATCCACCCTGTTGAGCCATGATCTGTTCGAAGGCGTTTTTGCCCGTGCTGGCCTCGCCAGCGACGTGGAGGTGGTAGAGGAATTCCCCGAGCGCCATGACGTTGCGTCGCGCCGTTATCATCGCTGGGCGCGGGGTGACTGGCAGTTGCTGCCTTGGATTCTGGGGTTGAGGCGCGGTGCTGGCGCCGCCTTGCCGATGACCGGCCGGGCCAAGATGATCGACAATCTGCGGCGCAGCCTGACGGCGCCGGCCGTTGTGGCGGCGCTGTTTGCCGGCTGGCTGTTGCCTCTGCCAGCGGCACTGTTGTGGACGCTGTTCCTGTTGCTGGTGCTGGCCGTGCCGGCGCTGATCCCGTTCCTCGAAAGCCTGCTCAGATGGCCAACGGGCGTAGCCGTTTCTGCCCAATTGCGGGCGCTTGGTGCCGATTTGCGATTGGCGTTGGCGCGCTGGGGGTTGGTGGTCATGTTCCTCGCCGATCAGGCCTGGCTGATGGGCGATGCCATCGCGCGCACCCTGATCCGGGTCACGATCACCCACCGCAACATGCTGGAATGGATTCCGGCGGCGCAACTGGCCGATGCGATGCGGCTTGATACCCGCGGCTTTTACGGGCGCATGCCGGGCGCCATCATCCTGCCCATCATCGGGCTCGGTCTTGCTATCGCCAGCGGGGAGGCAAGCTGGCCCGTGGCGCTGGCGTTCGCGCTGTTGTGGGTTGCATCGCCAGCGTTGGCCTGCCGGATCAGCACCCCGCCGGTGCTGCCGCAACGGCTGAGACTGGATGCGGCTGACAGCAAGCAACTGCGGCTGATCGCGCGGCGCACCTGGCGCTATTTCGAGTTCGTGGTGACCCCGGCCGACAATATGCTGCCGCCCGACAATTTTCAGGAAGACCCGGCAGCAGTCATCGCGCGCCGCACGTCGCCGACCAATATCGGCCTCTACCTGCTGTCGGTGGCGAGCGCCCGCGATTTCGGCTGGATCGGTACGCGCGAGGCGATCGATCGACTGGAAGCGACCATGGCGACGCTGGCGCGGCTGCCGCGCTGCCGGGGGCATTTCTACAATTGGTACGACACGCGTGATGGCCGGGTGCTCGATCCGCCCTATGTGTCGTCGGTGGACAGCGGCAATCTTGCCGGCCACCTGATCGCGCTGGCCAATGCCTGCAACGCGTGGCGCGAACAGCCGCAAGGCGATGCGGCCCGCCTTGCCGGCGTGCATGACGCCCTGGCCATCTTCCAGGCGCTGCCCGGCACCAGCGCAGGGCCCGCAGCGGCCGCCGCGGCGCTGACGGCAAGGCTGCAAGCCGCGGCCGATGGCGGCGTGGATTGGCACGATCTTGGCCTCGCCGTCATGAACATCGGGGCAACGCTGGCCGAGGCTGTGTCGCAGGATGATGATCATGACCGACTGTTCTGGCTGGCCGCCGTGGGCGCTGCCATCGACAGTCACCAGCGCGATGCGCAGCCGGATGAAGAGCCAACCCACACCGGTGCGCGGCTGCTGGCGCTGGCGGCAGACGCGCGTGCCATGGCGATGGCGATGGATTTTGCCTTCATGCTGCACCCGGATCGCAAGCTGCTGTCGATCGGCTATTCGGATGCCACCGGCGCGCTCGATGAAAACCACTATGACCTGCTGGCCTCCGAGGCCCGGCTCGCCAGCTTCTTTGCCATTGCCAAGGGCGATGTCCCGGCCCGGCACTGGTTCCGCCTGGGCCATGCCGTCACGCTGGGCCCAAGCGGAACCAGTGCCGGGCCGCTGCTGGTGTCGTGGTCGGGTTCGATGTTCGAATATCTCATGCCGGCGCTGGTCATGCGCCCGCCGGCCGGCAGCCTGCTGGAACGCACCGAGTGCCGGGCGGTGGCGGCCCACATCGAATATGGCAAGCTGCATGATCTGCCGTGGGGCATATCGGAATCGGCGTTCAACGCCCGCGATCTGGAACTGACCTATCAATATTCCAATTTCGGCGTGCCAGGCCTGGGGCTGAAGCGCGGGCTGGCAGACGATCTGGTGGTTGCGCCCTATGCCACCGCGCTGGCGGCCATGGCGCAGCCGCACGCCGCCATCGCCAATTTCAAGCGCCTCGACGCGGCGGGCGCGATGGGGCGTTATGGCTATTATGACGCGCTGGACTTCACGGCGTCGCGGCTGCCGGTCGGCCGCAGCGTGGCCATCGTCCGCAATTTCATGGCGCATCACCAGGGCATGACGATCGTGGCGCTGGCCAACACGGTGTTGGGCGGCGTCATGTGTGATCGCTTCCATGCCGAACCATTGGTGAAAGCCGCCGAACTGCTGCTGCAGGAACGCATGCCGCGCCTGGTGGCGGCAACGCCAATCGCTGCTGCCGATGAAGCCCAACCGGCCACGAAGACGCCGTTGATCAGTCGATCCATTGGCCGACAGTTCGCGACGCCGCACACGCCGGCGCCCGCAACCCATCTTCTGTCCAACGGCCGCTACACACTGATGATCACGGCGGCCGGATCGGGTTACAGCCGCTGGCGCGACACGGCCGTCACCCGCTGGCGCGAAGACCCGACATGTGATGATTGGGGCTCCCATATCTATTTGCGCGATGCCGATAATGGCGAAATCTGGTCGGCCGGGTTCCAGCCGGTCCGCCGTGAACCGGACAGCTTCGCAGTCAGTTTCAACGAAGATCGCGCCGAATTCGTCCGCCGCGATGGCGATCTGACCACCAGCATGACCGTGCTGGTTTCGGCAGAGGACGACAGCGAGGTGCGGCGCGTTTCGATTGGCAATGCTGGCAGCCAGGTACGCACCGTCGAGATCACATCGTTTGCCGAACTCGCGCTGGCCCCTCAGGCCGCCGATGTGGCCCACCCGGCCTTTTCCAAATTGTTCATCGAAACCGAATGTCTGCCTGGTGGCCATGCCCTGCTGGCGCGGCGCCGCCAGCGCGACCCGGCTGACCGCGAAACCTGGGCCGCGCACCTGATCGTGGTGGACGACAAGGCCGTCGGTTCGTGCGAGTTCGAAACCGATCGCGCCCAGTTTCTTGGCCGGGGCGGCAATGCCCACCGGCCGCGCGCCGTTGCCGATGGCCGATCCCTTTCAGGCTCGCACGGCGCCGTGGTCGATCCGGTGTTTGTGTTGCGCACCCGTGTGCGGGTGGCCCCCGGTGAAACGGCCCATGTGGCGTTCTGGACGATGGCGGGCTCCAGCCGGCAAGCGGTTCTGGAGATGATCGACAAGCACAGCGCGCCAACCGCCTATGAACGCGCGGCCACGCTGGCCTTCACCCAGGCCCAGATCCAGCTCCACCATCTGCGGCTGGGTGCGGGCCAGGCCGCCCAGTTCCAACGGCTGGCCGGGCACATGCTGTTTGTTTCGGCCAGCATGCGGCCGGGTGCAGCGGCCATCGCGCAAGGGACCGGCCCGCAATCCTGCCTGTGGTCGCTGGGCATATCCGGCGATTTACCGATCATCGTGCTGCGGATCGCGGATATCGAGCAACTGGCCGTGGCACGCGAACTGATGCAGGCCACCGATTATTGGCGGATGAAGCAGCTGCCGTTCGATCTGGTGATCATCAACGAACGCGGCACATCCTATGTTCAGGATCTGCAAAGCGCGCTGGAGGGCCTAGTGCGGGCCAGCCAGTCGCGCGCGCAGTTCGGTGAACGCAGCCCTGGCACGGTGTTCGTGTTGCGCGCTGATCTTGTTCCCGATCCGACCCGTGATCTGCTGCTGGCTGTGGCGCGGGTTGTGATCGATGCGCACAACGGCCCGTTGGCCAGCCAGCTCGATGCGCGGCGTGAACCGGCGCTGCGCCGGCGCCCGCCGCGCGTGGCACTCGCTGCGAAAGCCGATCGCCCGGCCAGCCTGCCGGCGCTGGAACTGTTCAACGGCATCGGCGGCTTTGCGAAGAATGGCCGGGAATATGTGATCGTGCAGGGACCCGGCCAGACGACGCCGTTGCCGTGGATCAACGTGATTGCCAACCCCGATTTTGGTTTCCAGGTTTCGGCCGATGGCGCCGGCTTCACCTGGGCCGCCAATAGCCGCGAACACCCGTTGACGCCGTGGTCCAACGATCCGGTTGGCGATCCGGCCGGACACGCCTTCTACATCCGCGATGACGATGATGGCGCGCTGTGGAGCCCGACTGCGGCACCGATCCGCGATCCCGCCGGCACTTATGTGGCGCGTCATGGCTGGGGCTACAGCCGGTTCGAATATGCCGTGTCGGGGCTGGAATTCGGCCTGATCGAATATGTGCCCATCGCCGATCCGGTGAAGATTTCACGGCTCACCATCCGCAACAGGTCCGGGCGGGCGCGGCGGCTGACGGTTGCGGCCTATGTGGAATGGGTGCTGGGGCCGTCGCGCGCCGCCGCTGCCCCGTTCACCGTCACCCGCATCGATCCGGCCAGCGGCGCGATGTTCGCCGGCAATGCCTGGGTTGCGGGCTTTGCCGGCCGCACCGCCTTTCTTGATCTGGGGGGGCGGCAGACCAGTCAGAGCGGGGACCGCCGGGAATTCATCGGGCGCAACGGCGATATTGGCGATCCGCTGGCGATGGCCAGCCAGTCCCCCTTGTCCAACCGCGTCGGGGCCGGCCTTGATCCCTGCGGCGCGATGCAGACGCACATCGAACTGGCCGAAGGCGCCAGTATCGAGATCCTGTGCCTGCTTGGGGAAACGGATGGCGACGCCGCCGCGCGCGCGCTGATCGAACGCTATCGCACCGCCGATCTTGATGCCGTGCTGGCCGAAGTGACCGATGATTGGGCCGAAGTGCTCGGCGCGGTGCACGTCACCACGCCGGACCGTTCGCTCGACATCATGCTCAATGGCTGGCTGCTCTATCAGACGCTGGCTTGCCGCATCCGGGCGCGCGCCGGCTTCTATCAGGCCAGCGGTGCCTATGGTTTCCGCGACCAGTTGCAGGACGTGATGGCGCTGGCCACGGTGCGCCCCGCTATCGCCCGCACCCAGATCCTGCGCGCGGCGGGTCGGCAGTTCATCGAAGGCGATGTGCAGCATTGGTGGCTGCCGCAAGCCGGCAATGGCGTGCGCACCCGCTTTGCCGATGATCGCGTCTGGCTGGCGCTGGTGACGGCGCATTATCTTTCGGCAACCGGCGATGCCGCGATCCTGTCGGAAGAGATTGCGTTTCTCGAAGGCCCCTTGCTGGCCCCGGGCGAAATGGAGAATTTCTTCCATCCCGGCATCAGTAACACCTCGGCCAGCCTGTATGAACATTGCGCGCGGGCGCTGGATGCCAGCCTTGCGGTCGGGGTGCACGGCCTGCCGCTGTTTGGCGGCGGCGACTGGAACGACGGGATGAACCGGGTTGGCCATGAGGGGCTGGGTGAAAGCGTCTGGATGGCCTGGTTTCTTGATGCCAGCCTTTCGGCGTTTGTACCGATTGCTGCCGCCCGCGGCGACACGGCGCGGGTTGCGGCGTGGACGGCCCATGCCGCCGCCCTGCGCGCCACGCTGGACGGCGAGGCCTGGGATGGTGACTGGTACCGGCGCGGCTGGTTCGACGATGGCTCGCCGCTGGGATCATCGGCGAGCGAGGAATGCCGGATCGATTCCATCGCCCAATCCTGGGCGGTGATGTCGGGCGGCGGCGATCCGACGCGGGCGCGCCGCGCCATGGCTTCGGCCGCCCGCGAGCTTGTTTCGACCGAAACCGGGCTGGCGCTGCTGTTTGCGCCGCCGTTCGATCACACGCCGCTCGATCCCGGCTATATCAAGGGTTATCCGCCCGGCATCCGCGAGAATGGCGGGCAATATACCCATGCCGCCCTCTGGTCGGTGATCGCCTGGGCCATGCTGGGTGATGGCAATCAGGCGGGCGCGTTGCTCGCCATGCTCAACCCGATCAACCACAGCCTGACGCCGGCCGAACTCCATCGTTACAAGGTGGAGCCTTATGTGGTCGCCGCCGATATCTATTCGCGGCCGCCCAATGTCGGGCGCGGCGGCTGGACCTGGTACACCGGGGCGGCGGGCTGGATGCAGCGGGCTGGACTTGAACATCTGTTGGGCGTGCGCATTCGCGACGACTTTCTGGAGATCGACCCCTGCATTCCCGATAACTGGCCCGGCTTTGAGGTCACGCTGCGCCACCTGGATTGCCGGTACGAAATCAGCGTCTCCAACCCCCACCGCGTTTGCCGCGGCGTTGCCGCCGCCGAGGTGGACGGGGTGCCACACCCGCCCGGCCCAGCTGGCCCCCAGTTTCGCGTCCCACTACGCCTCCCGCTCAAACGCGATGCGGCGGGCAGCGTGATCAGGATTATTTTGGGTTCGCCGCAAAACCAGTGAACGAAACCGCCGGTCACGCGTTTTGCCTTCATGTGCTGTGCAGATCAGGAGGTGCCGCCATGATTGTTTTTGCCATTGTCAAGGAACCCTATGGCTGGGCGGTTCGCCGCGATGACTGCATGATGATGCCCGCCACCTGCCGTGCCGCCGCCATTTCCGCGGCCGAACGGATGGTGCGCGCGCTCAGCAACCAGGGCGAGCGGGCCGTGCTACAGTTTGAAACCGCAGCAGGAAATGAAGCCCTTGCGAGCCATCACGCTGGCTGAACCGGAAAGCCCGCGAGGCCGATATCAGAGCCAGCCCCTTTCATCACATCATGTCGGTGCTGGCGCCGTGCAAGACAACGCCCCTCCAACAGCCATGGGTCTGCGATCAGAGTGTTGACCGCTTTGCCAGCGGAACGATTCCACGCCCGACATTCTGCAATCGGCCCAAACCTGGTTATTCGACAGGATCGCTCGGCTACACGCCCGAATGTCGGCCTGTGCCGAAAGCTGACATTCGGCGAGCCCGCCAGAAATCGCTGAGATGTCCCAGACCCGGTCGTACGAACAAGAGCCATCCGCCGTCCGCTTTCGGGCAATCAGGGAACTGGCTAAGACGACCAATGTAGGGCGCGAAGCAGACCCTCTTCAATGCTGTAGAGCCCGGTTGAGCTCCGATTTATGGCGAGCACGGTGACAGTTGCGCTTTTCTTTCAGACATATTCGATATTTTATCGTTTATTTTCAGATATTACAGTGAATATTGGCGGAGAGGGTGGGATTCGAACCCACGGTACCCGCTAGGGCACAACGGTTTTCGAGACCGTCCCGATCGACCACTCTGGCACCTCTCCGCGAAGCGAGCCTGCAAGAAATCATCCTTGGCGGGCAGGTCGAGCGGCGGCGTATAGCGGAGGGGGCGGGGCCTGCCAAGCCCGGCTTTGCGGCATTTTGCATGCGCTGCCGCGACACCACACCCCTTCACGCCAGCGCGCGAACGCCTATATTGCAGATGGATGACGTTGCGTCGTCACCATGATTGCAGGAAAAAGCTCATCAACCCGATGCCGCCCGAGTGGAAACCGATGATCGTTCGCCCCGATCCGAAAGCCCCTGTTGAAGCGCCGACTCCGGCGACCTTCACCATTGGCGATGTCGTGCGGCACCGGGTGTTCCCGTTCCGCGGCGTGATCTTTGATGTCGATCCGGTGTTCAACAACACCGAGGATTGGTGGCAGTCCATCCCGGAATCGATCCGGCCGCACAAGAATCAGCCATTCTATCACCTGTTCGCCGAGAATGAGGAATCGGCCTATGTCGCCTATGTCAGCCAGCAGAACCTGCTGCCTGATGGCGATGGCGGCGGTATCGGCCATCCGGGCGTGGGCAAGATGTTTTCCGGCCGAGTGGGCGGCCGTTATCAATTGCGCGACCAGATCCGCAATTAGAGCGTTTTCGCGACGGCAATCGCGGCGCGGCAGCCGGTGCGGATGATCGATTCCATCACCGGGAAAGCGCTACCGCCGGTGTGGGCAGCGGCGGCCTCGCGGTGCTCCACCTCGTCAGCGCGATAATCGTCGATCATCGCCTTCAATTCCGGGTCGCTACCGTCGGCCAACGCGTCGGTCTGTTCGCCATAATGTTCGTCGATCACGGTTTCCACCGCTTCGGTGCAGGCCATCGCCGCCTTGGGGCCGAGCAACGCGGTACCGGCACCCAGCGCGAAGCCGGCAACATGCCAGAACGGCCCGAACAGGGTGGGCCGCACGCCGCGCTGCGCCATGATGGCGTTCATGCCATCCAGGTGGCGCTGTTCCTGGTGCGCCATGTGGCGAATCTCGCCAGCCAGCTTGTGGCGGCCACTCATCACAGCCAACTGCCCGGCATAGATGCGCGCCGCACCGGTTTCGCCGGCCTGATCGACCCGGATCATGGCACGCGTGTCGTGGTGCCGATCTCCGGGCAGGTGACGGCGCGGTTTCAACGGACGATCTTGGGGGGCTTCAGCATCAGCCACGAGGCAGCTCCAACCAGCAGGAACGAAATAACGAAGTTCCATCCTGCCATGGAAACGCCAAACATCTGCCAGGGTATGGCGTCGCACCGCACCAGCGGCTGCGCCAGAATATCCGCCATCATCGTGGCCGCATCACCGGCCAGCGGCGGGGCCGTGCAGCGGGTGAGGCCCTGCCACCATTTCAGTTCCACCCCGGCGTGATAGAGGGCGAGGCCGGCATTGCAAGCAAGGGCGAGGACGGCCACCCAGGCCGTGGCGGTCACGGCTGCGGCGATGGCGGGCTTGCGGCGCGCCACCACGCCCAGCACCAGTGCATCGGCGGCAAAGAAGGCCGTCGCCATCAAGGCCCAGCGCTGCCACCAGCACATCTCGCACGGGTTGAGGCCAGCGATATGTTCAAAGCCGAAGGCGCCGGCCAGCAAGGCCAGACTGCCCACCAGCACCAGCTTCGGCGCCCTAGAAGGCATATCTGACCACGACGAAGCCGCCGACGAACAACGCCGTTGCGGTGATCGCCAGCGCGTTGAAATAGCGATCGATCAGATCCTGCGCCTGTGCCCCGAACCGCCGCAGAACCAGCGCAACCAGGAAGAAACGCCCGCCGCGCCCCAGGATGGAAGCGGCGATCAGCACCGGGATCGACAGCGAAACCGAACCAGCCGCAATGGTTGCGACCTTGTAGGGGATGGGCAGGAAGGCAAAGGCCAGCATCCACAGGAAGCCATTGGCCTTGATGTCGGCAGCGAACGCCACGAACTTGTCTTCATAGCCATAAAGGCTGAGCAGTGGCACACCGATTGTCTTGTAGAGCACGGCGCCGATCAGATAGCCGAGCAGCGCGCCCGCTACCGAAGCGGCCGTGGACACCGCTGCATAGCGCAGCGAGCGTTCCGGCCGCGCGATCGACATCGGGATCTGCATGACATCTGGCGGCACCGGGAAAAAGCTGCTGTCGGCAAAGCTGATGCCCATCAGCCAGCGTTCCGCACCCGGGCCGGCAGCCTTGGCGAGAGTCCAATCATAAAGGCGACGCAGCACGGCGGGCGAAATCCTTCGCGGATGAAGCTGTGGCTGACTTAACCGGCGATTGTGACGTCTGCAATAACCACGGCGCAATCACCGGGAAGCGGTTGTGGGGGCGGCGCGAGCCGAAGCGCCAGCGGCCACCTGAACCGCCGGCGGGGCCGGCGGGGCCAGGCGACCCAACAGCCGGATGGCATAATCCTGCTGATAATCCAGCACACCCTTGGCCTTCAGATCCTCGGCCTTGGCGACGAAGCGCGGATCGGCCAGGCCGTCCTGCTCGACCAGCTTGGCGGTGGAATCCTTGATTTCGTTGATCAGATGCTTCTTCAGATCGGCCTCGCGCAGCGGCTTGCGATCGGCCACGCGCGGATCGGAAAGCTGCGGCACCTGGATATCGGGTTCGATGCCATTTTCCTGCACGCTGCGGCCCGACGGAGTGAAATAGCGCGCCGTCGTCAGCCGCAGGGCGGTTTCCGCCGACAGCGGATAGACGGTCTGCACGCTGCCCTTGCCGAAGCTGCGCTGGCCCAGCACGATCGCGCGGCGATGATCCTGCAGGGCACCGGCGACGATTTCAGCGGCAGACGCCGTGCCTTCATCGACCAGCACCACCACCGGCTTGCCGTCGGTCACATCGCCGGCCTTGGCGAAATAGCGATCAACATCGTTCTTGGCGCGGCGGCGTTCCGACACGACTTCACCGGC